>CAZGHR010000131.1:0-1536 GCA_964525545.1 uncultured Dechloromonas sp. | reverse complement strand
ATGCACCTAATGGATGAAATCGCCAAAATTCGGCGCGTCATTACCAAAGCCGAAGAAACCGCACCGCATGAAGTACTACTGGTGCTCGATGGCACCATTGGCCAGAATGCCATTGGTCAAGTAAAAGCCTTCGACAAAGCGATTGGCGTGACCGGCCTGGTGATTACCAAGCTGGACGGCTCGGCCAAAGGCGGCGTCATTGCTGCGATTGCCAAGCAATGTCCGAAACCGGTTAGATATATCGGGGTTGGTGAACAAGTCGAAGATCTGCAGCCGTTTAGTGCGCGCGCTTTTGCTGAAGCTCTTCTCGGCTAGTACCCCATTACGATGCCAAATACCCTCAAGCGCGAGTGGCCGTTTTTTCTTTGCCTGATCACCGCCGTAACGATTATCAGCACACCGGGCATCCTCACGGAATGGACTGCCCGCGGCTGGATTGCCGGCACTCTGTTTCTGATCACCCTTTCCGCTATATTCCGCGTTACCCATCATGCGGATGAGTTGGCCGAGATGCTGGGCGAGCCCTACGGCACGCTGATTCTGACCATGTCGGCCACCATCATCGAAGTGGCCATTATGATCACCGTGCTCGGCCACAACGAAAACAACCCCACCTTTGTTCGTGACACGATTGCCGCCACCGTAATGATTACCGTTGGCCTGATGCTCGGCCTCGCTATGTTTATCGGTGCATTCGTCCACCGGCAGCAAACCGTTAACACCGAAGGCGCCCTAACCTACCTGGGGTTGATCGTACCCCTGGCGATTCTTGCCTTGATCCTGCCCAACTTCACGGACACCACCATCGGGCCCACCTTGGCGCTGGCACAGGAAGTATTTATCGCGATCGTATCAATCGTGCTGTATGGCATCTTTCTTTTTATCCAGACCCGCCGTCACCGGCAGATGTTCAAGGATCGCTCCGCCCCCGAACCGCTTACTTTCGATGCCGGCGGTGCCGTGCGCAAACACAAGCGCGCATACTCCCGCAAAGAGCTCTGGACTAGTATTGCCTGGCTGATCGGAAACCTGTTCCTGGTTGTCTTTCTGGCCGAAGAACTTGCTGTACTCATTGACGACCAGTTGGAAGCAAAGAATCTACCCGAAGCGCTGGGCGGCCTGTGTGTGGCGCTACTTATTCTGGCGCCGGAATGCCTCGCGTCCGTTAACGCTGCCTTACATAACCGCCTGCAGCGTTCCGTGAATATTGCCCTGGGGAGCGGGCTTGCCACCTTGTCTCTGAGCGTACCCGCCATTCTTTTAGCAGCAACCCTGATGGGGCACCAACTCATTCTCGGCCTGCCCAACAACCAGATGGTCATGATGCTCGCAACTTTATGGGTGGCCAACATCGCGCTTGCCACCGAGCGCACAAATTTGATGCAAGGCACTGTTTTATTGGTGCTTTTTCTGACTTTCGGCTTTTTAATCGTGGTCCCCTAAAAATAATTGGGATTTCCGGGAACTTTTCGCGGTTTTAGCACTCTATTGCTTTGAGTGCCAAAACAACGATAATAACGAGAGGAAATCCATGAC
>CAZGHR010000130.1:0-1619 GCA_964525545.1 uncultured Dechloromonas sp. | reverse complement strand
AAGAAGTTATTCTGGGGCTGTCTGGCGGTGTGGATTCTTCTGTCGCCGCTGCGCTCATCCATCGCGCGATTGGCGATCAGCTTACTTGTGTCTTTGTTGATAACGGGTTGTTACGTCTCAACGAAGCCGAGCAGGTCATGGAAACCTTCGCCCGCGGTCTAGGTGTCAAGGTAGTGCATGTCGATGCATCCGAACAGTTCCTGGGCCACCTTAAAGGCGTGAGCGACCCGGAGCAGAAGCGTAAGATCATCGGTCGCGAGTTTGTTGAAGTGTTCGACGCCGAATCCAAGAAACTGGTCAATGCCAAATGGCTGGCTCAGGGTACGATCTATCCGGACGTCATCGAGTCTGCCGGCGCTAAAACCGGCAAAGCGCACACCATCAAGTCGCACCACAACGTGGGTGGTTTGCCAGAGCATATGAAGCTGAAGCTGCTCGAGCCGCTACGTGAATTGTTCAAGGACGAAGTCCGTGAACTGGGTGTTGCACTGGGTCTGCCGCATGACATGGTCTATCGCCATCCATTCCCGGGTCCGGGTCTGGGTGTGCGTATTCTGGGCGAAGTGAAGAAAGACTTTGCCGATCTGCTACGCCGTGCCGATGCCATCTTTATTGATGAACTGCGTGCAGCGGGTTGGTATGAAAAAACCTCGCAAGCCTTTGCCGTCTTCCTACCGGTCAAGAGTGTCGGCGTCATGGGTGATGGTCGTACGTATGAGTATGTAGTCGCGCTGCGTGCCGTTGAAACGCAAGACTTTATGACGGCGCATTGGGCAGAACTGCCCCACAGCCTGTTGGGTAAAGTCAGTAACCGCATCATTAACGAAGTGCGTGGCATTAACCGGGTGGTATACGATATCTCGGGCAAACCACCGGCAACGATCGAGTGGGAGTAAGCCCCCTTAAGAACGTTGATCGTTCATTGATTTAATATAAGGCCCTGTTTCGACAGGGCTTTATAGTCTGTACGCTATTTGAAAAGACGCTCATGGAAATCAAGGTTAATTTTCTCGATAAGCTCCGGCTAGAAGCAAAGTTCGACGACTTTACCGTTATCGCCGATCAGCCCATCCGTTACAAAGGGGATGGCTCGGCACCGGGACCTTTTGATTATTTCCTCGCATCATCTGCCTTGTGTGCGGCGTATTTCGTCAAATTGTACTGCGATACGCGCAATATCCCGACTGAGAATATCCGCCTGTCGCAAAACAACATTGTTGATCCGGAAAACCGCTACCAACAGACCTTCAAGATTCAGGTGGAACTTCCTCCGGATATCTCTGAAGTAGATCGCCGAGGCATTCTGGCCTCCATCGAACGGTGCACCGTTAAAAAGGTGGTGCAAACCGGCCCCGAGTTTGTGATTGAAGAAGTTGAAAACCTGGATTCCGATGCGCAGTCTCTGCTGACACTAAACCCGGCGTCTGACACGGCTACCTACATCACCGGTAAGGATCTACCGCTGGAGCAAACCATCGCCAATATGTCGGGCTTACTGGCAGGGCTGGGCATCAAGATTGAAATTGCCTCGTGGCGCAATATCATTCCCAACGTCTGGTCGTTACATATCCGTGATGCCCACTCGCCGATGTGTTTTACCAACGGCAAGGGTGCCACTA
>CAZGHR010000129.1:0-1625 GCA_964525545.1 uncultured Dechloromonas sp. | reverse complement strand
CGGTTTTGGTGTCTTTCTTCCACGACTCCATGCCGGTGCCATGCGTTTCCCAGAAGTTTGCTGGCAATTCACTCGAACCTGCGTATAACAGGTCGGTATCTTCCAGAACTTTGTCGTTAAAGTAGTCTTCGGCAAGCAAACCGAGCGCGCGTGCCTTGATGCGCATGTTGATGTCTTTGGACACCAGAATAACGGCGCGGCCCGGGAACTTGAGTTGCAGGAAGAGAATGACGCCCAGAATCTGGTTGTCGTATTTCGATGAAGGCAGCGACGGGGGTAGCGGGGTGTTGATCGCCTCGGTCTGTAAGAACAGACGGCCGGTGGCCAAACCCTTTGATGGTTCGGTGAGCGGAATGCCCTGTTCGATGTGCTCGCCCGCATGCGATACCAGATCATCCAACGTACGCGTTACCTGACGCGCATTGCGGGCGATTTCTGACATGCCCTTCTTGTTGTTATCCAGCTCTTCCAGCGTCATCATCGGCACGTAGACATCGTGCTCTTCGAAGCGGAACAGACTGGTTGGATCGTGCATCAGCACGTTGGTATCCAGAACAAACAGTTTGGTGGCAGTAGCGGAGGCTGCAGGTTTGCGGGGGGCCATCGAGATCTCGCTTATGAGTCAGTGGAACCACGTTGATCCGGTCAAAGACCGAACCGCTCTTACAGGGTCAGATTAGCCCAGAGACTGCACAAAAGCCAGTACTTCGGCAGCATGCCCCGGCACTTTTACGCCTCGCCAATCCTGGACTAATTTCCCCTTGGCATCGATCACAAAAGTGCTGCGTTCGATGCCACGTACCTGTTTGCCATACATATTTTTCAGCTTCATGACACCGAACAGTTCGCAAACGGTTTCGTCGGCATCTGAAATCAGGCTGTATGGAATGTTCTGTTTGGCAGTGAAGTTATCGTGCGATTTGAGGCTATCGCGCGAAACACCCACGATAACGGCATTGGCTTTGGCGAAGTCGCCGTTGAGAGCGCTAAATTGCTGCGCCTCAGTGGTGCAGCCCGGGGTGCTGTCTTTGGGGTAGAAGTACAGCACCAATGTTTTGCCGGCGAGCGCCGAGAGTTTGAAGTCACCGCCGGTAGCCGGGGCGCTGAAGTTGGGGACCTTCTTATTGAGCTCTACGGTCATGTCCAGACTCCTGGTATTCGGTTTTAGACAGTGGGCAAATCAACGATCAGTTCGCCGGAGCGGCCGGGGATTTCGCCCCAGGCAAAAGGATGGATCGGTAGCATCTGGTGCGTGAGGGTGGCGTGGTAATCACCCATGGTGCCCAGGGTGTGGCCTTGTTGCAGCCAGCCTGCGAGTAGACGATCAAAGATGGGCGCGAGCTTCTGGCCTTCGAGCTCGGCATGTAGCGTAAACACATGGTCGCGCGGGCCGTGACGGTTCGGGTCGGTAAGGCCGAGCAGATGCTCGTGCACGTTGTCGATGGTGAGGCCATCGACGCCGAGAATTTCGTCGAGTGTGGGCAGCGTGGTGGGCAGCTGCATATGCTTGCAGGGCTGGCCACTAATGCTCATAAAATAGGGCGCGGCACCACGGCCATCAGAGGCGTATTGCATGCCCCAGGCATCCAGCTGACGAATGGCGGTTTCGTTCATCTGCCAGCCGG
>CAZGHR010000128.1:0-1627 GCA_964525545.1 uncultured Dechloromonas sp. | reverse complement strand
AAGCGTGTTTAGGGTAATACCCTAACGCGGGTTCGAATCCCGCCCTGTCCGCCAAGTTTGCATAAAAAGCCCTTAAGCGTTGTCTTGCTGAAGGGCTTTTTTATTAGTTCAGCAGTTGTCTTTAATTCCTGAACATAAAGTAAACCGCACCCAATAAGCACAAGCCAGCCCAGATGTAATCGGTCTTGAAGGGTTCGTCCATGTAGAACAGGGCGAATGGCACAAAGACACTGAGCGTAATAACTTCCTGCGCAATTTTGAGCTGACCCAGCGAAAAGTACTGGTAACCAATACGATTCGCCGGAACTTGTAACGTGTACTCAAGCAGCGCAATCAACCAACTCACCAGCACGGCAATCCACCAGGGTTTAGCGGATAGATTTTTGAGGTGCGCATACCAGGCAAATGTCATGAAGACATTGGATAGGGTGAGCAGCCCGATAAATGACAGCGAGCCAGTGAAAGGGTTGAGGTTGATCATGCGCTTGGTGGGTTCAAATCAGCCTACCTTGGGTAGGTGCGCCAGTGAAGCGGTAATGGCATCGGCCGGATAGTCAAAATCTTCCAGTTGGTTCGAGAAGTATTTGTCGTACGAGGCCATATCAAAGTGGCCATGGCCGGTAAGGCCGATGAGGATGGTTTTTTCTTCACCAGTGGCTTTGCAGCGCAGGGCTTCATCAATCGCACCACGAATGGCATGACAGGATTCCGGTGCGGGAATAATGCCTTCGGCACGCGCAAACTGTACGCCAGCCTCGAAGGTGGCTACTTGTGGCACGGCAATGGCTTCCAGCATTTTTTCATGGAAGAGCTGTGATACCAGCGGCGAGTCGCCGTGATAACGCAGCCCGCCAGCATGGATGCCCGGCGGCATGAAGTCGTGACCCAGGGTGTACATCTTCATGATGGGGGTATAACCCGATGCGTCACCATAGTCATAGGCGTATGCGCCTTTGGTGAGCGTCGGGCAGGAGGTGGGTTCTACAGCGACGCAACGCAGGTTGGCAGCGCGTTTATCACCGGCGGCCTTGTCGGCCAGGAAGGGGAAGGCAATACCGCCAAAGCTGGAGCCGCCACCGCAAGGCCCAAAGATTACATCCGGGTAAAGGCCGGCTTTTTCAAACTGCTTCTTGGCTTCCAGACCAATCACGGTTTGATGCAGTATGACGTGGTTGAGTACAGAGCCCAAGGTGTAGCAGGTATCAGCTTGCGATGCGGCTTCTTCAACGGCTTCTGAAATAGCGAGTCCCAGTGAGCCCTGACAATTAGGATCTGCGGCCAAGGCAGCTCGGCCGGCGTTGGTCATGTTGGTCGGGCTGGCAAAGACTTCTGCGCCCCAGGTTTGCATCATTGAGCGACGGAACGGCTTTTGTTCGTAGCTGACCTTCACCATATACACGCGTACAGGCAAGCCAAACATTTGTCCGGCAAACGCGATGGACGAACCCCATTGGCCAGCACCGGTTTCAGTGGTGAGGCGTTTGGTACCGGCGAGTTTGTTGTAGTAAGCCTGCGGCACGGCAGAGTTAGGCTTGTGAGACCCTGCAGGCGATACACCTTCGTATTTGTAGTAGATCTTGGCAGGTGTGCCGAGTGCCTGTTCGAGGCGGAGGGCGCGGCAGAGTGG
>CAZGHR010000127.1:0-1718 GCA_964525545.1 uncultured Dechloromonas sp. | reverse complement strand
ACCCACTGGATGCGGTTGGCCGACAGGCCTTCGCGCACGGCCTTGATGATCGGAATACCACCGGCGACAGCGGCTTCAAACGCCACCATCACGCCTTTTTCCTGAGCCTTGGCAAAAATCTCGGTGCCATGTACGGCGAGCAGCGCCTTGTTGGCAGTAATCACGTGCTTGCCATTCTCGATGGCCTTGAGCACCAGCTCCTTGGCCACACCGTAACCACCGATCAGTTCGATCACGATATCCACGTTCGGATCGTTCACCACGGCAAACGCATCATCCGTCACCTGGGCTTTGCCACCGGTGAGCTCTTTGGCGCGCGCGACGTCTTTGTCGGCGACCACGGTAATTTCAATCGGACGACCGGCACGACGGGTAATTTCTTCGGCATTGCGGGTCAGCACGTTATACGTGCCGCCACCGACGGTACCGATTCCCAAAAGACCTACACGCATCGGATTGAGTTTCATGGCGTTTCCTTAGTGTTTCAGTGACAACAAATAAATTAAGCGCGCGCGGCGCGGTGGCGATACGCTTCGAGGAAGCGGGCAAGGCGACCAATAGCTTCGGTCAGATCATTTTCGTGGGGCAGAATCACAACGCGGAAGTGGTCGGTCGAAGGCCAGTTAAAACCAGTACCTTGTACCAGCAGGATCTTCTCTTCCTTGAGCAATTCCAGCATGAACTGCTCATCATCCTTGATCGGGTACATCTTCGGATCAAGCTTCGGGAACAGATACATCGCCCCCTTGGGTTTGACACAGGTCACACCCGGAATTTCCGTCAGCATCTTCCAGGCCAGGTCACGCTGACGCGTTAAACGGCCATTCGGGCCGACCAGATCATTGATACTCTGATAACCGCCCAGCGCCGTCTGTATCGCCATCTGCCCGGGCACGTTGGCGCACAAGCGCATGGAGGCCAGCATATTCAGGCCTTCAATGTAATCTTTGGCGTGACGCTTATCACCGGACACGATCATCCAGCCGGAACGATAGCCGCAGGCGCGGTAGTTCTTGGAAAGGCCATTCATGGTGATACATAGCACATCATCGGCCAGGCTGGCGATCGACGTATGCTGGTTACCGTCGTACAGCACCTTGTCGTAAATCTCATCGGCAAACACGATCAAGTCGTGTTCGCGGGCGATTTGCAGAATGCCTTCCAGAATTTCTTTCGGGTACAGCGCACCCGTCGGATTGTTCGGGTTAATAACGACAATCGCCTTGGTATTGCTGGTGATTTTGCTACGGATATCGTTCAGATCCGGATACCACTCGGCGGCTTCGTCGCAGAGGTAATGCACCGGCACGCCGCCAGACAGGCTGACAGCCGCCGTCCACAACGGGTAATCCGGCATCGGAATCAGCACCTGGTCGCCATTATTCAGCAGACCCTGCATGGCCATGACGATCAGCTCGGAAACGCCATTGCCCAGGAAAACATCATCAATGGTTACGCCCTTGATGCCTTTTTCCTGGCAGTAATGCATGATCGATTTACGCGGGGCAAACAGGCCTAACGAGTCCGTATAGCCCGATGCATCACGCATATTGCGGATCACATCGACCACAATTTCTTCCGGCGCTTCAAAACCAAACGGCAGCGGATTACCGATGTTCAGCTTGATGATGCGATGACCCTCTTCTTCCATCTTCTTGGCCGCCGCCAGCACCGGTCCACGAATGTCGTAGCACACGTTGGCAAGCTTGGAAGATTTG
>CAZGHR010000126.1:0-1726 GCA_964525545.1 uncultured Dechloromonas sp. | reverse complement strand
CATACAGCTGGCGTGGTTTAACCCCCGTTTGATTGATCGCACTCAGGAGCCGGGCTAAAAGTGCCCGGCTCTTTATTGCGCTACAGCTGTTTTATTGTCGGATTTCTCCACGATGCGCGCCTTTGCATCAGTGAGTAACTGCTGAAAATCGGGTGAATTCAGCAAAGCAGCGCCGCCAGCAGTGCGCAAGCGGTCAACGGCTTCATCAGGCAGGACGAACGAGGTTGGCAGCTCGTTGAGATAGGCCCGTTCTTCAGCATCGGGCACCCCGGCAAAAGAAACGTTGACCACATACAGTTTGGCATTAGGGACGTTGCGGATAGCGTTTAAGGCACTGTTCGAGTCTTTCGGTTTGATGCGCTTTACTGCCGGCAGATCTCTGACCGATCGCATCATGTCCCATCTAGCCTCAATGTCGCGCAAATGCTCGATCTGCTCATTGGAATAGCGATCGATGGGCACGCCAGCCGCTTTGATTAGAATGGGGATGGTGCCCGGCGGGTCTTCCGACTTGTTCCAGTTGTTTTTGGGAATCGACATTGAATTAACGACGATTACGATAATCTGATTAACGTGGTCCAGCGGGGTCGGATGACCACCCTCTCTGAGTGCTTCCATCCAGTTAAAAACTTCAACGCCGCCACGCAAACCTAGGTTGTCAGAGATGCCACCATCGACCAGATGCAGATAGGGGTCCCCACCATTCATCAGGTTGTTAATCTCATGAATGCGTTCCAGTGTTCGTGCAGCAGGTCGGGGTGGGTTCGTGGCACTGAGAAACGGTGCAAACCATAGAGGCATTTTTTTGCCACACGAGCCACCATAGTTATTGATGGTGAGTGGTGACAAGACGACGGGTACGGCAGAAGAAGCCGCGGCGGCGCGCGATAAGCGAAAGGTGCCGAGGTCAGCGCACATGGCATCAAAGTTGGATGGGGTAAACATGATGCGTGAGCCGGTGGCTAAATCTGTCGCCGACACCGCAATAACGGGGCCGTTCTTTTTATCCAGATCGGCAAAGGTTGCGCCATCGAAAAGGATTTCGTCGTACAGATCGGCGGCTAGCTCTGATCGACCCCAGCCGGTGGATGACAAATAGCCCCAATTAATAGGATTCAGGCTGCGCCGTACAAGTTCGCCTTGTACGTTTCTTTTCAGAAAACGCTGCTCGTAATCGTCAAAGAGCTTGTCTCCGTAGAGACCGTATGCGAGTGCGGTGAAACTGCCACCGGATACCCCGGTGATGACATCAACATGGTCGATCATCCGCGACTGTTTGCCGCTGGCATTGATGAATTCGGTTCTGTTCAGGGTTTCCAGAACGCCGTAAGAAAAGGCGGCAGCACGTGTGCCGCCACCGGAGAATGCCAGTGCAACGAGGGTTTTGGCTTGGGCTTCGTTCTGACCTTTGCGTTCAAAGGAGTAGGCTTTATCGTTTGATACCTGTGCAATGGGTGGGTTAACCGGGCGTGTGGCACAAGCGGTAAGCGCGCAGCAAGACAGCGTCAGAACCAGCAGCTTGAATGATGCGCGCATGATTCTGCTTATTTATTACCGCTAACAGGCTGTACACGCGATGCGCACTGCTTGGCTTTGGCGCGTGCCTCATCAGTATCTTTGGCGGTGGCTAGTGCCACGCCCATGCGGCGACGTTCGAAGCTTTCGGGCTTGCCGAACAGGCGCAGATCGCTATCTGGCACTTGTAAGGCATGGGCAACACCTTCGT
>CAZGHR010000125.1:0-1815 GCA_964525545.1 uncultured Dechloromonas sp. | reverse complement strand
CCAAAATCTTCGAGCAGCATGGTGGCGACATATTCGGCGAGTTTTTCTAGCAACAAAAAATGCTTTTCGGCCAAGACCACACGTAAGCGTTTCACCACCTCTGCGTAGTCAATCGTGTCATGAATATCATCGGTGGCGCCCGCCGTAGCTGTCGAGTGGCCGATCTTCAGGTCGAGCACCACCGGCTGCGGCACAATCCGCTCCCGCGGATAAATACCGATCAGGGTTTCAACACGAAAAGAATCAATGAAAATAATGTCCATGGCACAAAGACGTTTGTTATCTGGCTGGCACGCTACAATACTCGCGTTGCGGCCGCATTGTAGCTGACATCAGACCACCCTACGCCTACGACTGATATGAACCCTGATTTACTGACCCGGATTCTGCCCCTGGATGCCAGCCCAACGCTCCTGATCGCCGCTGCGATTGCAGCCTATCTGATTGGCAGCATTCCTTTTGCGGTCGTGGTTTCCAAAGTCTTCGGCCTTGCCGACCCCCGCTCTTTCGGCTCCGGCAATCCCGGCGCCACCAATGTATTGCGAACCGGCAACAAACTTGCCGCATTTCTCACGCTATTCGGCGATGCCGCTAAAGGCGCTATCGCTATTGGCGTCGCAGCGGCAATGGGCGTCCCTGCCGATCTATTCGGATGGATCGGCCTCATCGCCTTTTTTGGTCATGTATTTCCAGTGACTTTAGGCTTTAAAGGCGGCAAAGGCGTCTCAACCTCTGCTGGCGTGCTGCTCGCGCTGTATTGGCCCCTAGGTCTTGCCACGCTCGGCACCTGGCTATTCATGGCGTTCACCTTCCGCTATTCATCCCTATCTGCCATTACTGCCGCGTTGATGACGCCTATATTTGCGGTACTGATGGGACTGCCCACACCGGTGATTGTGCCAATCAGCCTGATGGTGGCTATTCTGCTGATCAAACACGCTGGCAACCTGCGCCGGTTGCTGGCCGGTCAGGAAAGCAAAATTGGTAGCAAGAAAAAGTCTTAAGCGTCTATCAGCGGCCAGCGCGGCTTCACCGAGAAACCACCCGCCGTTTTAGGGATCGCACCATCTACCAGCCGTAACAAGCCTGCCAGCGCAATCATGGCACCGTTATCGGTACACAACGACAACTCAGGGAAATAGACCTCTGCCTTGCGTCGCTTGCAAGCGGTGACCAGCGTTTCTCGCAAATGACGATTGGCCCCCACACCGCCCGCCACGACCAGGCGCGACAAGCCGGTTTGCTTGAGTGCCTGCACGGATTTCGCCACCAGCACATCAATAATGGCCTGTTCAACGGCTGCCGCCAGCGCAGCACGCATAGACTCGCTCAACTCACCCACTGCCGTTTCTGCTTTCACTTTAGTGAGTACTGCCGTTTTTAAACCAGCAAAACTGAATTCCAGATCCCCTGAGTGCAACATGGGGCGGGGTAATTTGATCTCCGCCACCAACGCAGGATCGGCCGTTTCTGCCAGCTTCGACAATGCCGGCCCGCCGGGATAGCCCAGCCCCAGCAACTTGGCGGTTTTATCAAAAGCTTCGCCCGCCGCATCGTCCAGCGTTTCGCCGAGCAATTCATATTCGCCGACCTTGGTAACCCGCATTAGCTGGGTATGACCACCGGATACCAGCAATGCCACAAACGGAAACTCGGGCGGTGTCGATGCCAGCAACGGAGACAACAGATGGCCTTCCAGGTGATGCACGGGCAACACCGGCTTTTCAAGCGCGAAAGCGAGGGCTTCGGCAAACGCACTGCCCACCAGCAAAGCGCCCGCTAGACCCGGCCCGGAGGTATAGGCAATGGCATCAA
>CAZGHR010000124.1:0-1883 GCA_964525545.1 uncultured Dechloromonas sp. | reverse complement strand
GTGAAGCGTGCGAGTGTGGTGGTGATTACCTTTGCCGATACGCCGCTGGCAGAGAAGGTGCTGCACTACTGTCGCGAGCTGCGCCCTGACTTGCCGGTGTTGGTGCGTACGGAAGATGAGCGCGAGCTGCCGCGCCTGGTAGCAGCGGGTGCAGCGGAAGTTGTGCCGGATGCGCAGGAAGCCAGCTTGATGCTGGGTTCGCACGCCTTGTTGTTGATGGGTGTGCCGCTTAATCGCGTGATGCGTCGCGCACGCGATGCCCGTAATGCACGCTACCGGTTGCTACGGGGTTTCTTCAAGGGGATGTCTGATCAGCCCGAAGAAGCGGATGCCGAGTCTGCACGCATGTCTTCAGTCTTGATTGAACCGGGTGCTTTTGGCATCGGCCAGAGTCTGGCTGACTTGGCGCTCGTCGACGTGGAGGTCAGCGCCATTCGCCGTCATGGCATTCGTGGCCTGGAGCCCGGGCCTGAAACACGTTTGCAAGAAGGCGATGTGGTGGTTCTACTCGGCAGCCCCAATGCGATATCGGCTGCCGAGGCTAAGTTACTGCAAGGCGTCTAACGTTTAGTTAATGCCTTGTGTCGTTGGTTGTTGGTCGCCGCTAGGCAATGGCGTTACGGTGCCCTGGGTTTTTGAGGCATCTTCCTGGGCTGCCTGGTCTAATGCCTGAGCTTGCGGTTCCTTGATGATGGTGATCAGAGACGTTTTGACCACACGCTGCACGCCGGCGGTGGTGCGCGTGATTTCAACGCCACGCTCCACTTCGCTTTGCGTCAGGATGCCGAGCACATAAACCACGCCGTTTTCGGTGATCACCTTGAAGGCGTTGCCAAGCTCGGGGTTGTCGCCAATGAGCCGGCTCTTCACCTTGGATGTAATGAAGCTGTCGTTATTGCGCACTTGCAATGACGTTACAGGGCCAATCACCAGCTGGTTGTCGACACCTTTGACGCCCGAGATGGCCTTCACCACATCGGTGGCCTTCTGTTTGTCTGCATCGGTAGCGACTTCGCCGGTGAGCAGGACGCGGCCATTGAAAGCATTGGCAATAATGTGGGCATCTTTGGTGGTGCCGATTTCGCCGAGCGGCGTTGCGGCCTGCACATCTATCCAGGCATCTTTGGAGTAGGTCGTAAAGGGACGGCGATCCGAAAGTACAATCGCGCTGGCCGCAACGGCGCCAATAATGGCGGTTTCGATACAGGCCGTGAGTTGCGTTGAAATGCACACGGCCGCAAGACTCATGACGATTGTGCGTTTGGCATTGAGCTTCATGCCTCTTCTCCGAGCAGCGATACATCGATGCCATCACACAGGGCGTGGATGATGGTCAGGTGCGTTTCCTGAGTGCGGGCTGTGCGATCCGCTGGGGCGCAGAGATGCACATCGCCATCGCGCAGCATCTCACCGATCTGGCCGCCGCCTTTGCCGGTGAGGGCGATGACTTTCATGTCGTGATCGTGCGCCGATTTAATGGCTTCGATGACGTTCTTGGAGTTGCCGGATGTCGAAATCGCCAACAGGATGTCTCCTGGGTGGCCGAGCGCACGTACCTGCTTGGAAAACACCACGTCGTACGCGTAGTCGTTGGCAATGGCGGTAAGAATAGAGGTGTCGGTCGTCAGCGCAATGGCTGCCAGCTCCTGGCGTTCGCGCTCGAATCGGCCCACCAGTTCGGCGGCGAAGTGTTGTGCATCACCCGCGGAGCCGCCGTTGCCACAGGCCAGAATTTTGCCGCCGGCAATGAGTGCTGCAACCATGGTATCGATAGCGCTTGCGACTGGCGCGCTGAGTAACTCTGCGGCGCGCAGCTTGGTTTGGGCACTATCTTCGAAATGACGTTTAACGCGGGCTTGCAAATCCATGAGGCTGCTCCGTAA
>CAZGHR010000123.1:0-1885 GCA_964525545.1 uncultured Dechloromonas sp. | reverse complement strand
TGAGCTCCGGTGATGCCATCAAAATTGTGAATGACGTTGCCCAGGCGACGCTGCCACCGGGGTACGAATTGGCCTGGTCCGGTCAGGCCTATCAACAGATCCGGGCGGGTAACACCTCCGGTATTGCATTCATTTTTGGCATTGTCATGGTCTTCCTGATTCTGGCAGCACAATACGAACGCTGGTCGTTACCGCTGGCGGTGATTCTCGCCGTGCCGTTTGCGCTATTCGGTGCCTTGCTCGCCGTATTCTTGCGCGGGATGCCGAATGACATTTATTTTCAGATCGGTCTCGTGGTGCTGGTCGGTTTGGCCGCCAAGAATGCGATTCTGATCGTCGAGTTTGCCGCCCAGAAACGTGCTGAGGGGATGAGTGTCTATGATGCAGCCATACAGGCGGCGCGGTTGCGGTTCCGCCCGATTGTGATGACATCACTGGCGTTCATCCTCGGGGTGTTCCCGCTGGTGATCTCCACAGGTGCCGGATCTGCGGCGCGCCGTTCCATGGGAACAGGGGTATTCGGTGGCATGCTCGCTGCGACCTTTATTGCCACGATTTTCATTCCGATGTTCTTCATGTGGTTGTCAGGACGTAAACAGAAACGCGATCTATTCCCCGGAGAAACCACATCAACCGGCGGAGCAGCAGACGAGGCGCCAGCACATGAATAAACGTCTCTATCCACTCTGGGCCATGTGCGTTATCGGGCTTTCAGCCTGTACTCTGGGTCCTGACTACGAGCGCCCTAAACTCGATCTGCCCGGGCAGTACAACGCCGATGTGCCGCAATCAACCGACGCGGGCGCTGTTGCAAAAGAACCTGTTGTGATTCAGCAGGATTGGTGGACCCTGTTCAATGATCCCGAGCTGAACAAACTGGAAGATCTGGCGCTGGCCAATAATGCCGATCTGCAGATTGCCGTTGCCCGTATTGCCCAGGCCCAGGGGTTGGCGTTACAAGCCGGATCAGCGCAGTACCCGAATCTGTCGCTGGCAGGGAGCGGTACACGCTCTTCGCAGGGTGCGGCGGCAAGTGGGAGTGGCATTGATTATCTGGATAACAACTATCAGGGTAATGTCGGCTTTTCCTACGAGATCGATCTGTGGGGTAAGGTGCGTCGCACGGTTGAGTCTGCCGATGCCCAGTTAAAAGCCAGTGTCTTCGATAGCGATAGCGTTCGACTGGTTCTGGAGGGCAGTGTCGCCAAAGCCTATATGAACCTGCGCGCACTGGATGCGCAGATCAAGGTGACAGGCAGTTCGATACAGACCCGTCGTGATACCTTGCGCATTGCCCAGGCGAAACTGGATGGCGGGTTAGTCTCGCCACTGGATATCAACCAGGCACAGGCAACCTTGTCGAGTGTTCAGGCTGTTCAATCAGAACTGGTTCGCCAGCGGGGGATTGCACAGAATCAATTGGCCGTCCTCACCGGCAAGCTCGATCTTAAAATTCCTGCGGGTGGTTTAGAGCATTTACCTGTGCCACCCTTGCCACCGGTGGGTCTGCCTTCGGAGTTGCTTGAGGCTCGCCCTGATGTGCGCAAGGCAGAAGAACAACTGGTCTCGGCTAACGCCCAGATCGGTGTGGCCAAGGCCAACTTCTTCCCATCGTTTTCTCTGTCTGGCCTCTATGGTGCCCAGAGTGTTGGTATGACCAACTTCCTGTCGGCGGGCGGTTCTGTATGGGCCGCCACCCTGAGTGCCATGCAACCGGTGTTTACCGGCTGGTTACTCACAGGTCAGCTGGATTCGGCCAAGGGTAAACAACAGGAGGCCGTAGCGAATTACGTTAAAACCGTTCGCACTGCGTTTGCTGAAGTCGGTGACTCGATGATTTCCGTACAGCAAACACGCGAGAGCGGCGAACACCTCTCGGTACAGG
>CAZGHR010000122.1:0-1986 GCA_964525545.1 uncultured Dechloromonas sp. | reverse complement strand
GCGAAGTTTTCGGACTACGCCATTTTGTATCGCAGCAATCACCAGGCGCGCGTCTTCGAACAGGCACTGCGCCAGCAGCGGATTCCCTATGTGTTGTCGGGCGGCCAATCGTTCTTCGATAAGGCCGAGATCAAGGATCTGTTGGCGTACCTGCGCTTGCTGGTGAACGATGACGATGATCCGGCTTTTATTCGGGCGGCCACCACGCCGCGTCGGGGCATTGGTAATCAGACGCTGGCAGTGTTGGGGCGTTACGCCGCCGAGCGCCAGATCTCATTATTTGCTGCCTTATTTGAAGAAGGCTTTGCCGCGCAGGCCAATAGCCGTGTGGTGCAGCCGCTGCGTGAGTTTGGCGAATTCATTAATCGCTTTCAGTGGCGCGCCCAGCGTGAATCGGCAGCCGACGTGTTTCCGGACATTCTGGCGGCGATTGACTACGAAAACTGGCTTTACGATCAGGAAGAAGCGCGTACGGCCGAAACCCGTTGGGCTAACGTGCAGGAGTTTCACGCCTGGATTACCAAGAAGAGTGATGACGACGGCAAAACGCTGGCCGAGATTGTGCAGACCATGGCGCTGATGTCGTTACTGGAACGTCGCGATCAGGGTGATGATTACGATGCTGTGCAGCTGTCGACACTCCATGCGGCCAAGGGCCTGGAGTTCGGTCACGTGTTTCTGGTGGGCGTTGAAGAAAACATCCTGCCCCACCGGGAATCGCAGGATGCCGAGAAGCTGGAAGAAGAGCGCCGCCTGATGTACGTGGGTATTACGCGGGCGCAGCGCAGCCTGCATGTCACCTGGTGCGAGAAGCGGCGCCAGGGTAAAGATCTGGTGCCGTGTGAGCCTTCCCGCTTTATTCAGGAGATGGGTTGCGAGACCTCTTCGTCGGCCAGCAAGACCATTGCCGATAAATCAACCTCGGCCAACAAGCTGGATTTCCTGAAAGCCATGCTGCAGAAAAACAGCCCGGGCGATCTCGTCGACTAATCAAGCGACGGCATAAAACAAAAGGGACGCCGTAGCGTCCCTTTGTGTTGGCGCGGTTTGAACTTACTTCGAACCGTCTACCATGTACTGAACGGCTGCCTTAACTTCATCATCGCTCAGGCTGGCTGCGCCGCCACGAGCAGGCATGCCCTTGAAGCCATTCAATGCGTGGTTGTTCAGTGTGGCCATGCCCTGACCGATTCGACCAGCCCAGGCACCTTTATCGCCAAACTTCGGTGCACCCATTACGCCAGCGCCGTGGCAGCCAGCACAAACGGTGTTGTAAACGGTCTTGCCGTCTTTAACGCCACCAGCACCGCCGCCGGCTTGCATTTCGATCTTAGCAACCGGTGCGATGCGCGATTCGACATCGTCACCATTGCCAACGGCATCAGATTTGCTTTTGCCGCTCATCGAGAATGGCACCACAACGGCCATGAGGATCACCGCGATAGCGATGGAGAGATACATTAACTTGCTGCTAGGATTCTTGTCGGCCATGATTGTTCCTGTGCGCGAATAATAAATGGGCGTAATTCCTTAATTATAACGGGAAGTAAACCGCTTGGGGGCTGCTTTGGACAGTCCGTGCAAAAACGGCTAGACTTCGCCCGCACGCGCTCGTAGCTCAGTTGGATAGAGTATTGCCCTCCGAAGGCAAGGGTCGCACGTTCGAATCGTGTCGAGCGCGCCAGAATTCTGGCTAGAAACTGGAGACGGCGGCTTGGATCGTACCGAACGCTTTTACCGCATTGATCAGTTGCTCAACGAGCAGCGGTGCTTGCCCTTCGAAGCGATTCAGGCGGCGCTGGATGTGTCGCGCGCCACGCTTCGCCGCGACCTCCAATATCTCCGTGACCGTTTGAATGCCCCGATTGTGTACGACCGTATGGGCGGTGGTTACCGGTTCGCCAAAGACGAGACGCAGCCCAGCCGGGCATCTGAGCCGAAATACGAGTTGCCGGGCCTCTGGTTCAATGCCAGCGAAATCTATGC
>CAZGHR010000121.1:0-2030 GCA_964525545.1 uncultured Dechloromonas sp. | reverse complement strand
TCCGCGCAAGGCCGCGATCGCTGGTAAGAAGTAATCGATAAGGAAAGGCACCAGAGATGGCCAAGACATCGACTAAAGTTCGTAAAAAGATTAAAAAGAACATTGCTGACGGGATCGTTCACGTTCACGCATCGTTCAATAACACCATCATCACCATTACCGATCGCCAGGGCAATGCACTGTCGTGGGCAACTTCAGGTGGCGCCGGCTTCAAGGGCTCACGTAAGTCGACCCCGTTTGCTGCCCAGGTTGCTGCTGAAGCAGCCGGTAAAGTGGCTCAGGAATGTGGCATCAAGAACCTTGAAGTCCGCATCAAGGGTCCAGGCCCAGGCCGTGAATCGGCTGTGCGTGCACTGAACGCACTGGGAATCAAGATCACTGCAATTTCGGATGTGACACCGGTACCGCACAACGGTTGCCGTCCTCCGAAAAAGCGCCGTATTTAAGGAGAACCTGACATGGCTCGTAATCTAGATCCTAAATGCCGTCAGTGCCGCCGCGAAGGCGAAAAGCTGTTCCTCAAGGCTGAAAAATGCTTCAGCGACAAGTGCGCCATCGAGCGCCGTGCTTACGCACCTGGCCAGCACGGTCAGCGTTCGGGCGCCCGTCTGTCTGACTACGGTGTGCACCTGCGTGCCAAGCAGAAGATTCGTCGCATCTACGGCGTGCTGGAAGGCCAGTTCCGCAAGATTTTCTTCGAAGCTGATCGCCGCAAGGGTCAGACCGGTGAAAACCTGCTGCAACTGCTCGAAGCCCGTCTGGACGCA
This sequence comes from uncultured Dechloromonas sp., assembly GCA_964525545.1. Taxonomy (GTDB): domain Bacteria; phylum Pseudomonadota; class Gammaproteobacteria; order Burkholderiales; family Rhodocyclaceae; genus Fluviibacter. Next base: position 1,263 of record CAZGHR010000121.1, on the reverse strand, counting down.
ACCACCTACCGTATCGGCTTTGCCGGTTCGCGTGCTGAGGCTCGTCAACTGGTTCGCCACAATGGTGTGCTCGTTAACGGCAAGCGCGTCAACATTCCTTCGTACACCCTCAAGCCGGGCGATACGATTGAGCTGACTGAAGCATCGCGTGGTCAACTGCGTGTTAAGGCTGCGCTTGAAGCTGCCGAAAGCCGTGGTTTCCCAGAGTGGGTTTCGGTAGACGTCAAGGCTGGCAAGGCAACCTTCAAGGCAATGCCACAGCGCTCGGAACTGTCGCCGACCCTCAACGAAGGCCTCGTCATCGAACTGTATTCGAAGTAAGCCTTAAGGCTCACTGAGTTTTCAGCTTACTTTTGAATCTTAAACAGGAATCGCTCATGCAAGGAAATGCACTATTGAAGCCGCGCAGCATCGATGTCCAGACCATCTCTCCGGTTCACGCCAAAGTGGTCATGGAACCGTTCGAGCGTGGTTATGGTCATACGCTGGGTAATGCACTGCGTCGTATCCTGCTGTCTTCCATGGAAGGCTATGCGCCAACCGAAGTCAAGATCGACGGTGTTGTACACGAGTACTCCACCATCGACGGCGTTCAGGAAGACGTTGTTGACCTGCTCCTCAACCTGAAGGGCGTTGTGTTCAAACTGCACAGCCGCAATGAAGTTGTGGTCAAGGTTAGCAAGTCGGGTGAAGGCGTTGTGCGCGCTTCGGATATCGAAGTACCGCATGATGTAGAAATCATCAACCCGGACCACGTACTGGCGCACATTCATGCCGGCGGTAAGCTGGACATGGAAATCAAGGTTGAAAAGGGCCGTGGTTACGTGCCTGCCAACCAGCGCAAGCAAGCGGAAGAGCATAAGGTTATCGGTCATCTGATGCTGGACGCCAGCTTCAGCCCGGTACGCCGCGTTGCTTACTCGGTAGAAGCCGCCCGTGTCGAACAGCGTACTGACCTCGACAAGCTGGTAATGGATATTGAAACCAACGGCGTTATCGATCCTGAAGAAGCCGTGCGCGTTGCTGCACGTATTCTGATTGATCAGATGTCGCTGTTTGCAGACCTCGAAGGCACCACCAATGGTGCTGACGGTGGCAAGTCGGCACCGATCGACCCTGTACTGCTCAAGCCGGTCGACGACCTTGAGCTCACAGTGCGCTCGGCCAACTGCCTGAAGGCTGAAAACATCTATTACATCGGCGACCTGATTCAGCGTACCGAAAACGAGCTGCTCAAGACCCCGAACCTGGGTCGCAAGTCGC
>CAZGHR010000120.1:0-2066 GCA_964525545.1 uncultured Dechloromonas sp. | reverse complement strand
GATCGCGCCTGTATAGTGATGCTGAATTGAGTTTACTGAAAGCAACATAATGAGTCTTGTTCAGAGGCATGGAATGATCCCGTTGGCGGTCAAATTGCTTTTGACCATGTATGTGGCAACGCTTGTGCCTATTTATCTTGAGGCCTACGGACCCACTAATTTTCTGTTCTTTTGTGACATGGCCTTGCTGCTAACGCTTGTGGCTGTTTGGCGTGAGAGCCCATTGCTGGTGTCTGCTGTTGCTGTAGGCATTTTGCTGCCGCAGCTATTGTGGGCGCTGGATTTTCTGTCTATGGTCGTTGGGCTGCCCAATACGGGCATGACGAACTACATGTTCCAGGATTCAATTCCCTTACATGTCCGCTTTTTGTCATTCTTCCACTTCTGGCTACCGTTTTTATTGATCTGGTTGCTAAGACGAACGGGCTATGATCGTCGTGGCTTGCCCATATGGTTGTGTATCGCCTTTACTTCGCTCTATATCTGTTACTTTTTCATGCCGGCACCCCCTGCGCCAGCCAGTGATCCGGCATTGCCTGTGAACATCAATTACGTTTATGGCTTTAGTGATCAGGGCGTACAGAAATGGATGCCGGAGCCCATGTGGTTTGTTTTATTACAGTTCATGCTGGTTTTCCTGGTGTTTCTGCCATCGCATTGGGCGCTTAAGCGGCTTTATCCGCCAGCGTCAGAAGCAGGTGCTGAAGAAAAGACGGGATGAGGCCATTGCTTTTGCCAGCCTCTGACCCATGGGGTAATATAAGCCCAAGTATTTTGTGGTTTTAACGGGAGACACGTATGCGCAAGACCTTGCAGGCCGGCTTTACCCTGATTGAACTGATGGTAGTGATTGCCATCGTAGGTATTCTTGCCGCAGTTGCGCTGCCGGCGTATCAGAACTACACCGTGCGCGCCAAAGTGTCGGAAGGCTTGCTGGCTGCTTCGGCCTGTAAAGTGTCTGTTACCGAGGCCGTGCAGAGTGGCGCAACATCAATTCCGGCAAACCTGTGTTCCGGCTCAACCCAGTATGTAGAAAGTGTTGCTTCCGGCGGTGATGCCAGTAATGCAACAGTCACCGTTACCCTTAAGGGTATCGATAAGAACGTCGATGGTAAGTCGATTGTTTATAACGGTGCCATCGCTAATGCCAGCATCACGGGTTGGACATGCTCGACAGCGCTGGAGCAAAAGTACGTGCCATCAGGCTGTACCGGTAAGTAAGCTGTTAACCTGCGTGCTCGCCCAGAAAGTGGCGAGCATAGCGCGGGTGTAAATCCGCTAGCCGCATAAGCGTGAGGAAATCAGCAGTGTTGAAGTCCGGATCCCACGCAGGGGCACCACAAATTTTTGCGCCTAATCGCAAATACCCTTTGATTAGCGGTGGTGGCTCGACGACGAGCGTCTGATTCAAGTTGTCGATGGGGAGCGCAAGTCGCGGAAACGCCCGGTATTCAATGGGTGCCAGATGTTTGTCACTGAATTGTTGATGCAAACTGGCTGCAAAGTGTCCACCATCCGCCATAGAAACGCTCGCACATCCCAGCATGGATTCATAGCCTCCTTGAACCATATAACGGCCAATACCGCTCCACAAGGCCATGATCACGCTGCCTGTTCGGTAATCCTGGTGTACGCAGGAGCGGCCTAATTCGATCATCTTGGGACGTAGATGGGCAAGACGCGTTAAATCGAATTCAGCGTCTGAATAAAGAGATCCCAGTTTAAGCGATTGATGCGGTGTGAGTACACGATAAGTGCCAACGACCCGGAGTGTTTCTTCGTCTCGAACAATCAGGTGGTCGCACCACGCATCGAAAATGTCTTGGTCGAGCCCATTTTTTGCATTGGGTAAAGAGGCACCCATTTCTTCGGCAAACACTTTATAACGAAGGCGCTGTGCTTCTTCAACTTCATCCTGGTGACGTGCCCAGGTAACGCACAGTGAATGCGCTACGGCTTTGGGGGCGGCAAGTTGCTGTTCAATCGCGTTCTGATCGACAAGAAGGGGACGCTTCTCTGACATGCTCAACCTTTTAGAGTTTTAAGTTGAGGATGACTTTAACTTT
>CAZGHR010000119.1:0-2074 GCA_964525545.1 uncultured Dechloromonas sp. | reverse complement strand
GCATCCAGCACTTTGTGCTTCACGAACTCGTCGTTGTAACGCAGGCCATCGGCATTCAGGATGCGGTATTCATCGAGCACCACGGCGTTTTCCAAGCCGCCGCCCAGAGCGAGACCATTCTCACGCAGGAATTCGACTTCCTGGGTAAAGCCAAAGGTGCGGGCACGGGCGATATCGCGGGTGTAACCCTGATCGGCAAAATCAAAGCTCACCTGCTGACCAGTGCGATCAATCGCCGGGTGATTAAAGACAATCGAGAAATTCAGTTTGAAACCATCGTAGGGTGACAGCTGGGCGAGCTTATCGCCTTCGCGCACTTCAACGGGTTTCTTGATACGGAGGAAACGCTTCGGTGCGTTCTGTTCGCTAATGCCAGCCGACTGGATCAGAAAGACAAACGGTGATGAAGAGCCATCGAGAATGGGCACTTCAGCCGCATCCAGATCAATCCAGACGTTATCGATACCCAGACCACAGAGCGCCGACATGAGATGCTCAACCGTGCCGATGCGGACACCATCCACATCCAGACAGGAGCACATGCGGGTATCGCCCACGGTCAAGGCACTGGCCTTGATGTCGACCGGGGTTTCCAGATCAACGCGGCGGAACATGATGCCGGTATCAGGCGCCGCGGGACGCAGGGTCAGCGTGACTTTTTTACCCGAGTGCAAACCCACGCCACTGGCGCGGATGACGGATTTCACAGTTCGCTGGCACAACATCTGAGTCATGGCACTTCCTGATGCGGACACAATTCCCAAGTCACTTGCCTGAACGGCAAAGACCTTTTTAAAACGGGGCCGGAGCCCTCGCCTCGTGAATTCTATCACAGACGAGGGCTCCTCCCGAACGGAGGCAAAACAATTACTGCTTATACTTCAACCAGTTAACCGATGTTTTTGCAGCGCCTGCGCAGGGCGCCGCAACGGATTCAGTTAATTGGCAACAGACTCAAGCGATCAGTCCGCCTGCTTACGCAGGAAGGCTGGGATGTCGTAGTGATCAACACCCTGCGATACAAAGGCTTCAACCTTCAGATTGCTGGCAGCAGGGGCTGCAGCGGTCTGACGTGCCGAACGCATGCCGGGTGGCAGATCGTACTGGCTGAAATCGCCGAATGGCGTTGCATCACCGGTACCGGTTGCACGCAGCGGTTCGATCACAGTCAGCGTGTCGCGGGTGCTCTTCACGCCACGTGCCTTTACATCTTCCAGACCGGTGGCCACAACGGTGACGCGCATCTGATCGCCCATGCTTTCATCAAACACGGCACCGAAGATGATCTCGGCTTCGTCCGATACGTGATCACCAATGGTGGCCATGACTTCGTTCACTTCGCGCATCTTGAGCGACTTGGAGGCGGTGATGTTCACCAGCACACCCTTGGCACCCGACAGCTCAACACCTTCCAGCAGTGGGCAGGCAACGGCTTGCTCGGCAGCAAGGCGGGCACGATCCATACCTTCAGCCGCAGCCGAACCCATCATGGCGCGACCCATCGCACCCATCACTGTGCGTACGTCTTCAAAGTCAACGTTCACCAGGCCCTTGAGGGTAATAATTTCGGCGATACCACCCACGGCGTTACGCAGCACGTCATCGGCTGCCTGGAAGCAGGCTTCCATTTCAGCGTCGTCACCCAGTACGTCCATCAGGCGATCGTTCAGAATCACGATCAGCGAATCGACATGCTGCTCCAGCTCGGCAATACCGGCTTCAGCGGCCTTCATGCGCTTGCCTTCAAACATGAATGGCTTGGTCACAACAGCAACGCTCAGGATGCCCAGTTCGCGTGCCACTTCTGCCACGATTGGTGCTGCACCGGTACCTGTACCACCACCCATACCGGCGGTAATGAACACCATGTGTGCGCCACGCAGCGACTCTTTGATCTGTTCGCGTTGCTCTTCGGCAGCGGCACGGCCAGCTGCTGGCTTAGCGCCTGCACCCAGACCCGAACCACCCAGTTGCATGCGATGACCGGCCAGGCTGTTGTTCAGTGCCTGGGCATCAGTGTTCGCTGCAATGAACTGCACGCCATGCACGTTCTCGCGGATCATGTGGTCGATGG
>CAZGHR010000118.1:0-2132 GCA_964525545.1 uncultured Dechloromonas sp. | reverse complement strand
CTTCGGCTTTGGTAATGACGCGCCGAATTTTGGCGATTTCATCCATTAGGTGCATTTGTGTCGGTAAACGACCGGCTGTATCGGCTAAAACAATATCAATGCCCCGAGCTTTGGCGGCATGAACCGCATCAAAGATGACGGCAGAGGGGTCGCCGCCTTCCTGTGCGATAACCGTGACATTATTGCGCTCACCCCAGGCTTGCAGTTGCTCGCGGGCAGCGGCGCGGAAAGTGTCCCCAGCGGCTAGAAGCACGGAGTGCCCAGCCGCCTGAAAATGGTGCGCAAGTTTGCCCAAGGTCGTGGTTTTGCCCGCACCATTGATGCCAGCCACCATAATGACAAAGGGAGAGCCGGGTGGCGGGGTAATCTGTAATGGCGCCTCAAGGGGGTGCAGCAGATCCGTCAGGCAATCCACCATGGCGGCCTGGATGCTTTCTGGCGTTTGCAGGTTCTGTTTGCGGGCGCGTTGGCGCAGGTCTTCGATCAGAATAATGGTTGCTTCGACACCCACATCGGCCGAGAGGAGCAGGGCTTCCAGCTCTTCGAGGAGTTCGTCATCGACCTGGCCGCGTGCGAATAAACTGCGCACCGAGCCACCAATCTGCTGCCGTGTCTTGGTGAGACCGGCAAAAAGACGTTCGCGCCAGGAGCGGCGTGGTTGGGTATCGGTGGCGTCAGACATGGTGGCAGGGGTATCCTTGTTAATCTTTGATTCTAGCCTAGATAAAATAGCTTATGCGATTACGAACGACCTTAGGGCTTTTCTCGTTGTGTGCCGTGCTTCTTTCGCCTTTAGGCGCATGGGCAGCAGCGGGTACTGATAACACCTTTGAAACCACGCTTAGCAATGGCATGCGGGTGGTTGTACGCGAAGACCATCGCGCGCCTACGGCGGTACAGATGATCTGGTATCGCGTGGGCAGCATTGATGAGCGGGATGGTGTCACCGGGGTTGCTCACGTGACAGAACACATGATGTTCAAAGGCACGCCGAGTGTAGGTCCGGGTGAGTTCAATCGACGTGTTGCCGCTGTGGGCGGACGCGACAATGCATTTACCAGTACCGATTACACGGCCTATTTCCAGCAAGTGCCTGCTACACAGCTCAAAACGGTGATGGCGCTGGAAGCGGATCGAATGCGTCATTTAACCTTGGAGCCGACTGGCTATAGCAAGGAAATCCAGGTAATTATGGAAGAGCGCCGGATGCGTACGGATGATCAGTCTAGCGCGCGGGTGCATGAGGCAATGAATGCCGTTGCCTGGCAGGCGCATCCCTATCGACGCCCGGTGATTGGCTGGATGAGTGATCTGGAGCAGATGACGGTGGCAGATGTGCGTGATTGGTATCGCCGCTGGTATGTGCCGAATAACGCCACGCTCGTGGTGGTCGGCGATGTGAACCATCAACAGGTGTTCGGTTGGGCGCGGCAGACTTATGGCGCGATCCCGGCGCGGGCATTGCCTGAGCGTAAGCAATTTGAAGAGCCTGTGCAGGCTGGACAAAGACAGTTAGACGTAAAAGCACCGGCTGATCTGCCTTTACTGGTGATGGGGTGGAAGGTGCCGAGACTCAATGACCCTCGGAAGGATGTCGATCCGTATGCGCTGGAAATGCTGGCGCAGATTCTGGATGGCCATGATGCTGCCCGGTTGCCTACCGCGCTGGTGAAGGAACAGCAGGTCGCGGTTTCGATTGATACCAGTTACGACAGCACCAATCGTGGCCCCAGCATATTCATCTTGCAGGCATCGCCGCGCCCGGGGCATACCGTTGATCAGTTAGAGCAAGCGATTCGTGGTGCACTGGCTGAGGTAGCCAACAAGGGCGTGACGGAACAGGAGCTAACGCGGGCGCGTAGCCAGTTGCGTGCATCCGAGGTGTACAAGAAAGATTCGATGATGGGACAGGCGATGGAAATCGGCATGCTTGAAACCCTGGGCTACGGCTGGCAAGCCAGCCCATTAATGCTGGATAAGTTGAATCAGGTCACGGTGGCCGATGTGCAACGCGTTGCGCAAAGCTATTTCAAGGATGATCAGCTCACGATCGCACGGCTGGTGCCACAACCGCTTGATGCGGCCGAGTTGGCTGCACGCGCTAAACGTGCAGAAGCGGTGCAAGCCGGAGG
>CAZGHR010000117.1:0-2187 GCA_964525545.1 uncultured Dechloromonas sp. | reverse complement strand
CAAACGGCCAGCTTGTCCGGTAACCGCCGTCAGATTACGATCGCCATGGATGACCTGGATGCCGACTGTAAGGAGTTTGCTGGCCGCCGGATGAATCAGGCGGTGAATCGTGCACTGGCCGGCAAAACGATTGATTCTGTGGAGGAAGCCATTCAGGATCTACACCAGACAGTTAATGCACCGGTTAAGGACGCCAAATGACACAAATGATCATCTTGCCACACGCAGAATACTGCCCGGATGGCGCGGTGCTTGAGGCGCCTGTGGGCGAATCGATCTGCGAGGTGCTGCTCAACAACGGGATTGAAATCGAGCACGCCTGTGAGTGTTCTTGCGCCTGTACGACTTGTCATGTGATTGTGCGTGAAGGCTACAACTCTCTTAATGAACCGGAAGAGCTGGAAGAAGACTTGCTGGATAAGGCCTGGGGTCTGGAGCCGGAATCCCGGCTTTCCTGTCAGGCCATTGTTGCCGAAACGCCGCTGGTGGTTGAAATTCCCAAGTATTCGATCAATATGACCCGTGAAGGGAAACGTTAATCATGGGACTCAAGTGGACTGATACGCTGGACATTGCCGAGGCACTGATTGAAGCGCATCCTGATCAGGATCCGACAAAGATTAACTTTGTCGACCTAATGCAGTGGGTGATGGCGCTCCCCGAATTTGACGATGAGCCAAATCGCTGTGGTGAGCGTATTCTGGAGGCGATCCAACAAACCTGGATCGACGAACAGTAAGGAGGTTGATATGGAAACCCCGATTCATTCGATGAACAGTCTGTTCAAGCAACTGGGTTTGCCCAGTGAAACGGCGGAAGTCGATGCCTTTATCGAGTTTCACCGACCGCTGCCGGATCATTGTCTGTTACATGAAGCGGCATTCTGGACAGCCTCTCAGGCAACTTTTCTGGCAGAAGAGATCGAAGACGATGCCGATTGGGCCGAGGTAGTAGACGAGCTCAACGCTCGTTTGAGAAACCCTGTTTAAGCGGCAGGGTAAAGCGTCAGGATGCTGTCCAGCCCGCCGTGATTGATGGCGTGGCTAGCTTTGGCTTGTGTGGCCGGTTTGGCATGATAGGCCACCGAGGTGCCGGCTTCTGCCATCATCAGTAGATCATTCGCGCCATCACCCACCGCCATGACCTGGTCTTTAGAGAGACCGAATACTTTGCTCAATTCTAAGAGCTTATCGGCTTTGGCCTGGGCATCCACGATATCGCCAACGACCTTGCCAGTGAGTTTGCCGCTGACGATTTCGAGTTCATTGGAGGTGGCAAAGTCGAGGCCCAGTTCAATACGCAGACGCTCGGTGAAGTAGGTAAAGCCGCCCGAGAGTAATGCCGTATGAACGTTAGCTGCCTGTAGGGCTTCCAGCAGTTCGCGAGCCCCCGGATTTAACAGCAGGCGCTCGGAAAAAACGCGGGCCAGTACTTTGGCACTAAGCCCTTCGAGAATGGCGACCCGTTTCTGCAGGCTTTCACGATAATCCAGTTCGCCCCGCATGGCGGCTTCGGTAATTTCGGAGACTTCTGCTTTACGACCGGCAAAATCGGCCAGCTCATCAATACATTCGATATTGATCAGGGTGGAGTCCATGTCGAACACCACCAGTTTGAAGTCATTGATTGTCCGACCGGCGGGAACGATGCCCCAATCCAGTTGTTCATTGTGCAGACTCTGGCAGAGGGCATCAGGCAACGATTGTGTCGTTACGCCCGTAAAGCGAACCGCCTGCATGCCCTGGGGTTTGACAGCGGCTGGTTGCAATGCCGATTGAATGCCTTCAATCAGATACGTGGGTACCGGGCCACCATAAACAACCAGATCGAACATGATGCTTAGCCTTTGCGGGAGGCAAGAACAGGGCGCAGGCGTTCAGCCGCTTCGCGGATCATCTGTTCGGTGGTGTCCCAGTTCACACAGCCATCGGTGACTGAGCAGCCATAAGTCATCTGGCTACGATCAGCCAGAATCGGCTGGTTGCCGGCCACCAGATTCGATTCGATCATCAGACCGGTGATGTTCTTGTTGCCTGCAACAATCTGGCTAATCACATCCGCCATAACCAGCGGCTGGAGTTCCGGATTCTTGTTGCTGTTGGCGTGTGAACAGTCAACGATGACATTAGGCAGCAGCTTGGCTTTGGTCATGGCATTTTCAGCCAGGGTGACCGAGACGGTGTCGTA
>CAZGHR010000116.1:0-2202 GCA_964525545.1 uncultured Dechloromonas sp. | reverse complement strand
ACCTACGGCCCAGGCAAAGCTGGCCTAATCAGTTTTGCCGAATCTCTCTGGGGAGATTTAAATGGTTTAGGGCTTAACACCTGGATCATTAATCCCGGTTTCGTACGCACGCGCCTCACTGCACAGAACACGTTTGAGATGCCCGCTTTGATAGAACCGGAAGATGCTGCCAAGGAGATTATTCGAGGTTTTGCCAAGGGAAACTTCGAGATTCATTTCCCCAAGCGATTCACCTGGTTCATGAAACTGATGCGTTATTTGCCTACTCACTGGTATCTCAGGTTATCAAAGCGTCTTGTACCGCCGTTATCACCAAGTCAGTTGATTGCTAACAGCGATAAGTAAAGGAATAGGCCATGCCTTTGTTGAACCATGAACAAACCCAATCCGCTGTCGATGTGCTGGTCCCTTTTTACGAAAACCTTAGTCAGCATGATGTAGATCGTTTCGAGCATTTCTACCGTAGCGATGCCTGCTTCCGGGATCCATTTAACCGCGTCAGCAGTATCGAAGGCATTAAACGTATCTTCAAGCACATGTTTACCCAGGTGCACGATCCGGCATTTAGAGTGACTAAAGTGATCTGCGGTGAAGGCGATGCCATACTTTTCTGGACATTTCACTTCCGGTTTAAGGGCATGGGCAGCAAAACGTCACAAACGCTTGAAGGCGTGAGCCATATTGCCTTTGACGAGCAGGGATTAGTCACGTTACACCGGGACTACTGGGACGCCGCAGAAGAGCTTTATGCACGTTTACCGGTGATTGGTGCGCTCATGCGCGGGCTGCAACGCATGATTCGGGCGTGACGCCCATTATGCGGATAAAACCATCAGAGGTTTTCTCCAGCAATAAAGCATAACGATCGCTATTGCTTTAAGCGTCAAGGGTAACAACACATAAGCCGCGATTAAAATATCACTGTGCTCGATACTGCCTGGCGCGTACCCGAACAAAGAAAGTAGCGGTAACGCAATACCCGCTCCCAACGCCAGATTAATCTTGGCAACGAGATTCCAAAGCCCAAAATAGATACCGCTGGCGCTTTCCTTTTCACCCAAGTCGGCCACCAGTGATGCCGGTATGGTGAGATCTGTGCCAACTGCGGCACCCGATACGACACAAATTGCCAGGAACCACAGCCAATCACCCGTGCCTAGGAAGGCTGCACCAGCAAAAGCAGTCATGGCCAAAAGCATCGATAGCAACCAGGTTCGCGGACGGCCTATTATTTGCGCGATACGTACCCAACAGGGAACAGCCACGGCGGCTGATACAAAGTAGATAGCCAGCAACAGACCTGTTTTTTCTGGTGCTTGCAGCACGTCTGCCACATAAAAAACAAACAAGGTTGCAGGAAAGGCTGAGGCAATACCATTCGCCATGAATACTGCCAACAAACGACGATATATCTTGTCTCGCCAAACAACCCCTAATCGAGACATGAGAGATTCTTCGCTCTTATTCGAAATGCCTGTAGGTAGGCCTCGTATGATGAGTAGCGCTATGAACAAAAAGCCAAGAAGAAAATACGGAAGGACAGCCATTCCGGTTAAGGGTTGATCTGAACCTAATGACGGAATAATGGCAGCGATCACCACGCCAACCAGAATAAAGGCTTCGCGTGCGCCCGTTAATCGAAGCCGCTCAGTGCTGTCGACCCCCAGGTCACTACCCCAGGCCTGATAGGCAATCATCGCGGCAGAGAATCCTAATGTGCAAAAGGCCAAACTCATAAAGAGCCAAAGTGTCGCGCTGACGCCGGTTGCCGGCGACGTAAAAAGCGCAAGAAAACCCAGGGCAAAGGGTAGCAATGCTAAATAGAGAACTGGTTTACGGGAAAAGCGGTCAATTAACCAGCCAAAACAGGGGTCCGCAACCGCATCGATAAGTCTGGTAACTAAAAGCACAAAGCCAATCACCGAAAGCTCAAGCAACCCACTACGCGCGTAAAAATCCGGCACAAAGAGATAGATAGGCAAAGCGCCAAATGCGAGTGGCAAGCCCAAAAATCCGTAGCGCATGACCTGCTGTCGCTGCATCAACCCGCCCTTCGCAACAACAGACGTTCGCGCAATTTTGGTTCACTCGTTCGGGGATCAAGCCAGATACCAAAGAACAATCGCGCAAACTCGGGATCGTTCACCTGGCCAACTTCCTGATTGTTGTATAAAAACACAGCGGATCCAGGACGATAGATAC
>CAZGHR010000115.1:0-2262 GCA_964525545.1 uncultured Dechloromonas sp. | reverse complement strand
AGCATGATCGTGCAGCGTCGTCACAAGAAATAAGGAATAGACCATGACTCGTTCACTGAAAAAAGGTCCGTTCGTTGATGCGCACCTCATCAAAAAGGTCGAAGCAGCGATTGCCAGCAATGACAAGCGCCCAATCAAGACCTGGTCTCGTCGTTCGACAGTGTTGCCCGAGTTTCTCGGCCTGACACTGGCGGTTCATAACGGTCGTCAGCACGTTCCCGTGTTTGTGACTGAAAACATGGTTGGCCACAAGCTTGGCGAGTTCTCCCTGACGCGTACGTTCAAGGGTCACGTTGCCGGCAAGAAAGCCAAGAAGTAAGGAGCCGATGATGGAAACTCGTGCTGTACTGCGCGGCGTGCGCCTCTCGGCGCAAAAAGGCCGACTCGTTGCTGACCTCGTCCGCGGCAAGTCCGTGGGCCAGGCCCTGAGCATCCTGGCATATTCCCCTAAAAAGGGTGCCCTGATCGTTAAGAAGGTGATTGAATCTGCAATCGCCAATGCCGAGCACAATGAAGGTGCCGACATTGATGAGCTGATCGTCAAGACCATCTACGTCGAAAAGGGTATGGTGCTGAAGCGCTTCACTGCGCGCGCCAAGGGCCGTGGTAACCGTATCACCAAGCCGACCTGTCACGTTTTCGTGACCGTGGGCAACTAAGGAATCGCTATGGGACAGAAAATTCACCCAACTGGCTTCCGCCTCAGCGTTACCCGTGACTGGAACTCGCGTTGGTATGCAAGCGATAAAGATTTCGCAGGCATGCTGGCCGAAGACAACAAAGTCCGCGTCTACCTGAAGAAGAAGCTCGCTCACGCATCTGTGGGCAAGGTTCTGATCGAGCGTCCTGCCAAGAACGCCCGTGTAACCGTATTCTCGGCTCGTCCGGGTGTGGTTATCGGCAAGAAAGGCGAAGAAATTGATCAGCTGCGTTCGGATCTGCAAAAGATCATGGGCGTGCCTGTTCACGTTTCGATCGAAGAAATCCGCAAGCCGGAAACTGATGCACAGCTGATCGCCGACTCGATCGCGCAACAGCTGGAAAAGCGCATCATGTTCCGTCGCGCCATGAAGCGTGCGATGCAGAACGCCATGCGTCTGGGTGCCCAGGGCATCAAGATCATGAGCTCTGGTCGTCTGAATGGTGCTGAAATTGCCCGTACCGAATGGTACCGCGAAGGTCGTGTGCCTCTGCACACCCTGCGCGCCAACATCGACTACGCAACCTCCGAAGCCATGACGACCTATGGTCTGATCGGTATCAAGGTCTGGGTCTACAAGGGCGAGCATCTGGCACCGGGCGAGCAGCCTGCTGTGGTTGAAGAACCAAAGCGTGCGCCGCGTCGTCCACGTGGTGATGATGAAGGCAAGTCGGACAAAAAGCCGGCCGCCAAGCGTGTTAGAAAGGCAGGTGCATAATGCTGCAACCCGCACGTCGTAAATACCGCAAGGAACAGAAAGGCCGTAACACCGGCCTGGCGACCCGCGGTGCTACCGTTGCTTTTGGCGAATTCGGCCTGAAGTCAACCGATCGCGGCCGTCTGACGGCACGCCAGATCGAGGCAGCCCGTCGCGCCATGACCCGTCACATCAAACGTGGCGGTCGTATCTGGATCCGCGTATTCCCGGACAAACCGATCTCCAAAAAGCCAGCCGAAGTCCGTATGGGTAACGGTAAGGGTAATCCGGAGTACTACGTTGCTGAAATTCAGCCGGGTAAGGTTCTGTACGAAATGGATGGCGTCAATGAGGCGCTGGCTCGTGAAGCATTCAAGCTGGCTGCTGCCAAGCTGCCACTGCGCACGATCTTCGTTACTCGCCACCTGGGGTAAGAGATGAAAGCAACTGAACTCAGAAACAAATCGAACGACGAGCTCAAGCAAGAACTGCTTGACCTGCTGAAGGCCCAGTTCTCTCTGCGTATGCAGAAGGGCACGCAGCAGCTGAGCAACACCAGCCAGCTCGGCAAGGTACGTCGCGACATCGCTCGCGTGCGCACCATTCTCCGTGAAAGGGTCTAATCATGACTGATAAGACTGGTATGAACCGCACCCTCGTGGGTCGTGTGGTTAGCGACAAGATGCAAGAAACAGCCACCGTGCTGGTCGAGCGTCGCGTTAAGCACCCGATGTACGGCAAGGTCATCACGCGCTCGAAGAAATATCACGCGCACAACGCAAACAACGACGCCAAGACGGGTGACCTCGTCCAGATCGTTGAATGCCGTCCGATGTCCCGCACCAAAACCTGGCAAATCGCCAAG
>CAZGHR010000114.1:0-2263 GCA_964525545.1 uncultured Dechloromonas sp. | reverse complement strand
GCTGCTTACCCTTGATCGGGTTCACAACCAGATCGTTTTCACGGCTGTGAATACCAATGATCATGCCTTCGTACAGCTTCTCACCCGGGTTAACGAACATACGACCGCGATCCTGTAGTTTCCACAGGGCGTAGGCAACGGCTTCACCATCATCCTGGGAGATCAGCACGCCATTACGACGCTCGGCAACGCCACCTTCTTTTACAGGCGCGTATTCGTCGAACACGTGGCTCATCAGGCCGTTACCGCGGGTCAGGTTCATGAACTCGCCCTGGAAGCCGATCAGGCCACGCGCAGGGATCTTGTATTCGATACGGACACGACCACGACCATCCGGCACCATATCCTGCAGGTCACCCTTACGCATACCCAGCGTTTCCATCACGCCGCCCTGCGTATCTTCTTCCACGTCAACGGTCAGCATTTCATAAGGCTCACACTCGACACCGTTGATCATCTTCTTAACCACACGCGGACGACCAACAGCCAGCTCGTAACCTTCACGACGCATGTTTTCCAGCAGAATGCCCAGGTGAAGTTCACCACGGCCGGCTACGTCGAAAACATCACCGTTGGCGGTGTCCTTAACGCGCAGTGCCATATTGGTCAGCAGCTCTTTGTGCAGACGGTCACGCACCTGACGGCTGGTAACGAACTTGCCTTCGGTACCGGCCAGCGGGCTGGTGTTCACCATGAATTGCATTTCGAGTGTCGGCTCATCAATCTTGAGCAACGGCAGCGCTTCCGGGTTTTCCGGATCCGTTACCGTACAGCCCAGAACCAGATCTTCGATACCGGTGATCTGTACGATGTCGCCGGCCAGACCTTCAGCCATTTCTACCTTGTTCAGACCCTTGTAACCGAATACCTGGCCAATTTTTGCCTTGATCGGGCTACGATCATGCGCCGCAGCTTCTTCGTCCGTACCGAACATCACCATGACGTTCTGACCGGTCTTAACGCGACCACGAATGATCTTGCCCACACCAATACGGCCGACATACGACGAGTAATCCAGGGCCGTGATCTGTAGTTGCAACGGCGCATCGATATCGGCATCTGGTGCCGGTACGTGCGACAGAATCTTGTCGAACAGCGGCTTCATGTTTTCACGCGGCTGATCCAGCTCATCGGCAGCCCAGCCATTCAGACCCGAGGCATAAACAATCGGGAAATCCAGCTGTTCGTCGGTAGCACCCAGCTTATCGAAGAGATCGAAGGTCAGGTTTACGGCCTGATCAGGATCGGCACCGTCACGGTCTACCTTGTTCACCAGAACGATCGGGCGCAGACCCAGAGCCAGCGCCTTCTTGGTCACGAAACGGGTCTGTGGCATCGGGCCTTCGGCCGCATCCACCAGCAGCACAACGCCATCTACCATACCCAGTACACGTTCCACTTCACCACCGAAGTCGGCGTGACCCGGGGTATCGACGATATTGATGTGCACACCGTTGTATTCAACAGCGGTGTTCTTGGAAAGAATCGTAATGCCACGTTCCTTTTCCAGGTCATTCGAGTCCATGACGCACTCAACCAGTTGCTGGTGAGCGGCAAACGTACCGGACTGGCGCAGCAGTTGGTCAACCAGCGTGGTTTTACCATGGTCAACGTGGGCAATGATGGCGATATTACGAATCGGACGTGCAGACATGTGTATTCAACCGGAAGTCAGAAAATGGTTACATCAAACAAAGCAAAGCCTGTTGCGCCGCAACAGGCCTAAAGAATCTTTAAATTATAGCAAAAAGTCGTTGATTCTGGCCAACAATTAGGCAATCAGACGTCCTTGTTGCGCATCCAGTCGGCAGTTTTGAACAACGAACCGATAAGCGCAGCACGTGCTTCCTCGCTTAAAGCAGACTTCTGCATCACATCGGCCATACAGGTCATCCACTGATCCCGTTCAGATTCGCCAATGGCAAAAGGCAAATGGCGCGCCCGCAAGCGTGGATGGCCGAATTTTTCTTCAAACAAAGGGGGACCACCCAGCCAGCCGGACAAAAACCAGAAGAGCTTGTCCCGGGAGGTACTCATATCCTGCGGATGCATCGCCCGAATGCCGGCAAAGCGCTCATCCAGCTGCATATGATCATAAAAATCATCGACCAGCGTGCGCACACCCTCCTCGCCACCCAAAAGTTCGTAATAGCTCTGGTCAATGCGCGGGACAACCATGGTCTTTCCTTTGTATGATTCGGTGTTTGCTCAATTTTACCGGTAGTCGAGGACAACAGATGATTAAAGATTTTCTCAAATTTGC
>CAZGHR010000113.1:0-2340 GCA_964525545.1 uncultured Dechloromonas sp. | reverse complement strand
TTCGACATGAATTCGGTGAGGTTGCGTTTGGCACGCATGGTGGCCGTTTTGAAAGCAATCTCAACACCTTCAGGCGCGTTGTTAACCAGTGGCGCGGTCGCAGAAGATTTAATCGAGATCCAGTTGCCCTTGTCATCAAAGGTTAATGTCAGTGGACCATTGGCTTCCAGAAACTCCACGTCGGCTGTGCGACCCGGTGTTGCATCGACCGGATTCTTGGGCGTGCTGCTACAGGCGGTAAGGCCCAGGAAAATAGCAGAAGCAATCAGAAACGACTTTTTCATTACTTACTCCTCGTTGAAACCTAATTGGTCGGCAATACGTATTGTTGAACGACGACATCGGGTCGTTTGTAGAGTGCTTGTACCTTCTTCCGCACTTCCGGGTCTGAAATCTGGTTACCGAGGCGGTCGCTGTGTGAGAGTCTTTCAACTTTTGCGCCCTTAGGCAGCGACGTATGTTGCTCGGAGGAACGTTTACTTGCCGGCTCATGGGTTTCAACCGGCTTTTTGTTTGATTCTGCCGGTTGGGTATCTGGTTCCAAAGGCGTTGTCGTACCTTCTTGCGCTCCGGGCTGGGTAGACGGCTGCGTTGGTGCCTGTGTTGCAGGCGCCCGCTTGAGCTTTTTGCTGGCCGGCGTTTCTGCTTTCCAGCTATTCAAGCGTTCAAAGTCCTTATCGAACTTGGAGAACTCGCGTTCAAATACGGAGTCCTGTGCGAAGGCTGCGCCGCTGATGAGTGCCAGTAATAGAGTCAGATATCGCATGGTTTGGCTTATAACGATCCAGATTCTATAAAGTTAACGCGAAACAGGGCGTTTTTTTCAAAAAACAGAAATAAAAAACGCCTGGTCATAGCCAGGCGCTTTTAAGGGCGAATACGCTCGAATCAGGAATCGAACAGAACGTCGTATGGATAAGACTTCTGCGCAACCTTGGCTTCTGCGTAAATTTCGTTCTGCTTTACATCCTGTGGCTTATCCCACCAGATCGAACGGCCGGTCTGCTGGTCAGTGCGCCACTGCGGATTCTTCTTGAGTTCTTCGTTAATGAACTTGGTGTGATCCGAAACGTAATCGTATTGAATGCGCGACATGACGCGAGCTCCGATAATTGGGTTATCTCTAGATTATAAAGCAGTCCGCTAATCTGACGAAATCCGCGGTGAAACCCCCGGCACAGCAACCTCTTCGGACTCCTGGCTGGGCATTACCTCATTGGGTAGCCCCAATGCCTGCCGGTGCTGCTGCCAGAGGCTCAGCATATTGCAGAACAGCGCCCCCTGCTCCAGCGCATCGTCTAGCGCCACATGGGTATGCGGCAGTTCGTCGAACCAATCTTTGGGCAACTTGGGCTTAATGCAGCTTCGGTACGGCAAACCTGATAAGGCCATGGCGAAGGTTTTCATATCCAGTGCCGACCATGAAAACGGGGATTCACCGGTGAACTTCATCATGTACCAAAACATGAATGTGAAATCGAAGCCTGCCGGATAGGCTACAAAGACCGCCTTGCCGGGCAGCTTCTTCACCCACTTCACATATTCCTTCATCGCCGTTTTGGGGTCCTGCAGATCCAGTCTACAGGCAGCCCAGGCTTCTGGCTCGGTCTTCCACCACTTCATGGTGAGCGGATGCCCCTTGGCATCGGGCAGCAATTCCAGATTGGCGCTAAAAGTACCGATCAGCTGTTTGTCTGCCGTATAGGCGGCAGACGCAAAAGAGAGCATGGAGTGCGGGCCCGGTATGGGACCATCCGCTTCGACATCGGTACTTACGTAAATTTCAGCCATGTCGGCATTTTACCTATGAAAAAGGCGACCCGTAGGTCGCCTTTCTCTAAGCGGGCCTTCTTATTTGCTGAAGACCATCTTGCCCTTCTTGCAATCGACCTTGATCACATCCTTCGGACCAAAGTCGCCCTCCAGGATATGTGTAGCCAGCGGATTTTCGATCTCGGCCTGAATTGCCCGTTTGAGCGGACGCGCACCAAAGACCGGGTCAAAACCGGATTCGGCAATTCGATCCAGTGCGGCATCTGAAACCTCCAGTCCCATATCCATGGCGGCCAGGCGTTTTTCCAGATAGCGCAGCTGAATCCGACCGATATCACGGATGTTTTTCTCATCCAGCGCATGGAAGACAATGACATCATCGATCCGGTTAATGAATTCCGGACGGAAGAAGGTCTTCACTTCGGCCATCACCGCCAGTTTGATCACGCCGTAATCGTCACCCGCCATCTGCTGGATCATCTGGCTGCCCAGGTTGGAAGTCATGATGATCACGGTATTGCGGAAGTCAACGGTACGACCCTGACCATCGGTCAGGCGGCCATCATC
>CAZGHR010000112.1:0-2353 GCA_964525545.1 uncultured Dechloromonas sp. | reverse complement strand
AGCGCAGCGGCGACAGAAGAATCCACACCGCCAGACAGCCCCAGAATAACTTCTTCGTTGCCCACCTGGGCACGGATCTTTTGAACGGCCTCTTCCACATAGTTCGGCATGGTCCAGTCTCGTCCGCAGCCACAGATGTCGTGTACGAAACGGGCGAACATCTCTTTGCCCTTCAGCGTATGGGTCACTTCCGGGTGGAACTGAACGGCGTAGAAACCACGATCTTCATCGGCCATAGCGGCGACAGGTGTCGATTCGTTGTCACCAATCACCTTGAAGCCCGGCGGTAGCTGGGTGACTTTGTCACCATGACTCATCCAGACGTCCAGCAAGCCATGGCCCTGGTCGTTACCGCGATCCTGCAGGCCTTCGAAGAGTTTCGAGTGGCCACGGGCACGCATTTCTGCATAACCGAATTCACGCTTATTCGAGCTTTCGACCTTACCGCCCAGTTGTGAGGCCATGGTCTGCATGCCATAGCAGATGCCCAGTACTGGCACACCCAGTTCGAAAACGGCTTGCGGCGCCTTCCAGTCGGTGGCTTCGTAAACCGAGTTCGGCCCACCCGACAGAATGATGCCCTGCGGATTGAAGCTGCGAACAAAGTCATCGCTCACATCAAAGGGATGCAGTTCACAGTAAACCTGCTGCTCACGCACACGGCGTGCGATGAGCTGGGTTAGCTGCGAGCCAAAATCAAGGATGAGAATTTTCTGATGCGAGCGTGACATAAGGCTTAATTATTCAACGTGGTAGTTAGGTGCTTCTTTGGTGATCTGCACATCATGAACGTGCGATTCACGCACGCCGGCCGAAGTGATCTCGACGAATTGAGCCTGCTTGTGCATGTTGTCAATGGTGGCGCAACCCAGGTAGCCCATGGAAGAGCGCAAGCCGCCCATGAGCTGGTGAATCACGGCCAGCACGGAACCCTTGTAAGGGACGCGACCTTCGATACCTTCCGGCACGAACTTATCGACGTTAGCCGTGTTTTCCTGGAAGTAGCGATCGCTCGAACCGGCCTGCATGGCGCCCAGTGAACCCATGCCCCGGTAGCTCTTGTACGAACGGCCCTGGAACAGTTCCACTTCGCCCGGCGCCTCTTCGGTACCGGCGAACAAACCACCCAGCATGACGCAGTTGGCGCCAGCGGCGATGGCTTTGGCGATATCACCCGAGAAGCGGATGCCCCCATCGGCCACCAGCGGTACGCCCGTACCTTCCAGTGCCTTGGCCACGTTGGCGATGGCCGTAATCTGTGGCACACCCACACCGGCAACGATACGGGTGGTACAGATCGAACCCGGGCCGATACCGACCTTAACGCCATCGGCGCCATGATCAGCCAGCGCACGCGCCGCATCAGCCGTCGCGATGTTGCCGCCAATCACCTGAACATTCGGATAGTTCTTCTTGACCCATTTGACACGATCCAGCACGCCTTGCGAATGGCCGTGCGCCGTATCAACGACGATGACATCGACACCCGCCTCGGCCAGCAATTCGACGCGCTCTTCAGTGCCTGCACCAACACCAACCGCGGCACCAGCCCGCAGGCGGCCGGAAGCATCCTTAGAGGCATTCGGGTGTTCGGTGGCTTTGAGAATATCTTTAACGGTAATCAGACCATGCAGCTGGAACTCATCATCGACCACCAGAACACGTTCGATACGATGCTGATGCATCAGTGCCTTGGCTTCTTCGATGCTGCCGCCTTCACGAACGGTGACCAGCTTTTTCTTCGGCGTCATGATCTGGCGTACGGCCTGATCCAGGTTGTCTTCGAAGCGTAAGTCACGGTTAGTGACAATACCGACCACCTTGCCGCTCTTATCCAGAACCGGCAGACCGGAAATGCGATGCTGACGGGTCAGCGCCAGCACATCACGCACGGTCATGTTCGGGTTAATGGTAATCGGATCCTTGAGCACGCCTGATTCGTAGCGTTTAACCTTAGCCACTTCAGCCGCCTGCTGGGCAGGCGTCAGGTTTTTATGAACGATACCAATGCCGCCCTCTTGTGCCAGCGCAATGGCCAGACGACCTTCTGTTACCGTATCCATGGCAGCAGAAAGCAAGGGAAGATTAAGGGTAATGTCGCGCGTTAGACGGGTTTGCAGGGAAACATCGCGCGGAAGAATTGCGGAGTGCGCCGGAACGAGCAAAACGTCGTCAAAGGTCAGCGCTTTCTGAATAAGCTGCATGGTGCCAAGCCCCAAGACACAAAACGATATTATACGGAACTATGCCCTTCCCGTCTCGCCCATATGCCGCTTCTTAGTGATATGCCCGGTTTGCCCAAAATTCATCTAAGCCTCTGGGTTTTGACCCTGAGCCTCATACCATGCGCCGT
>CAZGHR010000111.1:0-2364 GCA_964525545.1 uncultured Dechloromonas sp. | reverse complement strand
CTAGCTTAATAAACTGGGCAATGCGGAATGCCGCATAGACATTACCGGGAAAAGGCACAGACAAAAGTACGAGATCAGGCTGGTGGCGTTCTAGTGCCTCTACAGTCAAGCTATGCAGGTATTGATCAACCAGCGTCGGTGCTGCTGCCAGAGCAGTGGCCAATGGATCGAATGTCGGCTGGCTACCGGCCAGTGATTCGGCATAACGGACAAACTCAAAACGTTCATCGACTGCATGGCGCAGCACATCGGCCAGGTCATTGAGGTATAGCGTCGCGTAATGTCGTGCCCGGTCGTGTGTACCCATTGCGCCGAAAGCCCAGCCGAGAGGGTCACCTGAATCATCGTCATACGCATCCAGCGCAGCGAATCTCGGTCCTTCGGGTAAAAAGCCCCGACTGGCGATACGGTGACTGAGCGTGCTATCCCTACCCTGCAAAAAGGCAATGGTGGGTTCGATCGTGCGTTGATAACGATCGAAATAATCCAGGAAGTAATTGACGCTGGCGCTACGAGAATCTTCAGGCTGTACCAAGGCGGCTGCCTTCATATCCGCTAGACCTGTCTCTGTAAAAAACTGGAGTACCAGATCAAGCGCCAGATCTTCCTGAACCGCATTAAAGCCACGAGCACGTAAAAACCCCGTTAAATACGCCGTAGAAGGGTACGGGGTATTCAACTGCGTCATCGGTGGGATGATGCTGAGGATTTTTATGGACGACATGCCAGTTGCGCCTAGTTAGCCTTGCCCATGATAGCGGCACGAGCCTGATGAATCTTTCTGTAGCTATCGAGTAAACGTTGGTGACGATCAAGACCTTCGAGTTTAATGCTCGTTGGAGTTAGCCCATAGAACCGAACCGTCCCTTCTACTGAACCGATAACGGCATCCATACGGGCATCACCGAACATCCGGCGGAAATTGATCTCGTAGTCTTCCAGCGCCATGTCATCGTCGAGCAACACCTCGAGCACCACATTCAATGCCTGATAAAACAAACCACGCTCCAGCGTGTTGTCGTTGTACTGCAGGAAAGCACCCACCAGTTCATGCGCTTCTTCAAATTGCTGTAGAGCAAGCTGGATAAGGAGTTTTAATTCAAGGACGGTGAGTTGGCCCCAGACTGTGTTCTCGTCAAACTGGATACCGATCAGGGTGGCGATGTCCGAATACTCATCCAGCTCATTGTTATCCAGGCGATCTAGCAATGCTTCCAGCTGGTCATCATCCAGCTCATGCAGATTCAGAATGTCTTCGCGGAATAGCAATGCCTTATTGGTGTTATCCCAGACCAGATCCTCCACGGGATAAATCTCGGAGTAACCAGGCACGAGAATGCGGCAAGCCACGGCACCCAGCTGGTCGTAGACTGCGGTGTAAACCTCTTTGCCCATGGCTTCCAGAATACCAAACAGCGTGGCCGCTTCTTGTACATTGGCATCTGAGCCTTGGGCTGAGAAATCCCATTCGACAAAGTCGTAATCGGACTTGGCACTAAAGAAACGCCAGGAAACGATGCCACTGGAATCAATAAAATGTTCGACAAAGTTATAGGGCTCGGTAACTGCCTGACTTTCAAAGGTGGGCTTCGGTAAGTCGTTAAGCCCTTCAAAGCTGCGACCCTGCAGCAGTTCCGTGAGACTGCGCTCCAAAGCCACTTCAAAGCTGGGGTGCGCACCAAATGAGGCGAATACCCCGCCGGTACGTGGGTTCATGAGCGTCACGCACATCACCGGATACACGCCACCGAGTGATGCGTCTTTTACTAGCACGGGGAAACCCTGGGCTTCCAGCCCTTCGATGCCAGCCAGAATGCCGGGGTACTTGGCGAGCACTTCTTTCGGTACGTCGGGTAATGCGATTTCTCCTTCGAGGATTTCTCGCTTAACGGCCCGTTCAAAAATCTCTGACAAGCATTGCACCTGGGCTTCGGCTAGCGTATTGCCGGCACTCATGCCATTACTGACAAACAAGTTCTCGATCAGATTCGACGGGAAATACACCACCTCCCCATCGGATTGACGCACAAACGGGAGTGAACAGATACCACGTTCCCTGTTTCCGGAATTGGTATCGATCAGGTTCGAGGCGTGTAACTCACCCTCCGGGTTGTAGATCTCGAGGCAATAGTCATCCAGAATCTCTTTGGGCAAAGCATCTTTAGGGCCGGGCTTGAACCAGCGTTCGGATGGATAATGCACAAAGGGCGCCTTGGCGATCTCTTCGCCCCAGAAAGCGCCTGCGTAAAAGTGGTTGTTCGTGAGGCGTTCAATGTATTCACCCAGAGCCGATGCCAGTGCACTTTCTTTAGTGGCACCCTTGCCGTTGGTAAAACACATCGGCGAGTGGGCATCACGGATATG
>CAZGHR010000110.1:0-2387 GCA_964525545.1 uncultured Dechloromonas sp. | reverse complement strand
CCGCTTAGCATCGGCATTGCTATCGGCATTGGCTTGCTCTACAAATCCTTTGCCTTGTTGTTGCCTGTGGGCGTGGGTCTCGCCTTCTGGTACCTGCGCTATCGCCACTATCGTTTAGGTGAGTTTTTCAAGCGTGATCTGTACAAACTCATACTGATCGCCCTGCTTTCCCTGGGCATTTTTGCCTTGTGGTTTGTTTTTGATCCGGATCCGCAAGCGGTATGGAACGAGTTTGTGATTGGCGAAAACGCTGGCAAATTTGACCCGCATGGCCCCAGCTATCTATCTAAAATGTTCTGGGGTGACGGCAGCATCTGGACACTGGTTCCCGGCTACGGCCTCAACGCTGGCCTATTGGCACTGATTGTATTTGGCACGATCGGTCTCGCGCTGTGGCGCCTGTTACGCCATAACGACCTAAACAACGAGGAGAAGTATCTGTGGTGGTGGGTACTCATTCTCTTTGTTGTTTTCTGCTTCCCCAGCCAGCGCTCCAGCCGTTATCTGCTCGAAGCCATGCCGGCCCTGGCTATTCTCATTGCACTGGTCTGGCACCGGTTAAGCCGCTGGATACTATTTGCCACCACCCTGATCTGCACCCTGGTGATTGCTACTATCGGCTATCTCGGCTGGTTATTACAGCACGATGTCGGGCAGACCATCTACTCCGGTACCGAAGGTGTGCTACTGGTGATTGTGCTGTGCGGGCTAATACTATCCCTACTCATTCCTCGTTTACTTCGCTGGGTTACGCTACCGGCCGTCTTTGCTGCCTATCTGGCGCTGACAGGTTTTCTCAGTGTCTTCGATGGCCCTATGGGGCGTTATAAAGAATCAGTTCAGTGGGAAATGGCAGGCCAGAAGGTTTGGGTGCCTTACAACTTCAATGCCGCATTTGAACAATACCGGTTTCTGTTACCCGGGGCAGACATTCATGGCTATCGGAGTGATGCCCATACGCCGTTCCATCTGCTGCGTGAGCACTACCCGCTCCTGATCGTGCAACAGCCACTGGATGCACCGATCTGTACTGACTGCAAAATCCTCGGCGAACGGCTCGAACTCAAAGGGCGACAAACCGACGATGAAATCAAGTCCATGCTCAAGGGTGAGGTTGCAAAGCACCTCTTCCTGCGTGAACTATTGATCGATAACCGGCATCGTTAAGCAAACTGCCTGGCACAGGCACTGGCCATGCGGCTGATGGCTAATTCCAGGGTCTGACGCGTACAACCGAAATTGATACGCACATAATCGGTTGCCCCAGCCTCAAAATCCTGACCAGGCGACAAACCCACCCCTGCCGCTTCGAAGAACTGTGCTGCGCTGATCCCCTCGGGCAATTGCAGACCACTGGCATCGACCCATGCCAGATAGGTCGCTTCAGGGGTATGCACCTTCAGTCCGGGCATGTCATTCACTGCCACAACAAGGCGATCCCGGTTAACGCGCAGATAGCTCAGCAACGCATCACGCCAGGGAACGCCATGCCTATATGCCGCCTCCATAGCGGTATAGCCCAGCACATTGATGTGCGGCACAATGCCTGCCATCACCCGCTCGAAACGACGGCGCAAAGCCGCATCGGGAATCACGGCAAAGGACGCACCCAGGCCTGGAATGTTATAGGTCTTGGATGGCGCAAACAGGCTAATGGTCCGGCGTGCAATTTCCGGTGAAAGACTCGCCAATGGGGTGTAAGAAACACCCCGTTCCAACACAAGCTCACAATGAATATCATCCGAGCAGATGATCCAGTCGCGTTCTTCAGCCAGTGCTGCCAGGGCACGCAGTTCGGATTCGCGCCAGACCCGGCCAACGGGGTTATGCGGGTTGCACAGCATCAGTAGTTTTGTTGATGCGTCACTGGCAGCAATAACGGCATCCAGATCCAGCACCCAGTCAGCTCCCTGCTGTACAAGCGATACGGTCTGCAAGGTACGATCACTAAGCTTCGGTGCAGAGGTAAACGGTGGATACACCGGTGTTGCCGTCAACACACCACTCCCCGCTTCACCAACGGCACGACAGGCGACGTTTAAACCCGTCACTAAACCGGGGAGCCAGACTAGCCAATCGGGGTTAACCGTCCAACCCAGATCGCGCTCCAGGTGTAACAGCACCGCATCGACAACAGATTGAGTCACATGCGGGTAACCCAGCACGCCATGGTCAACTCTCGCTGCCAGCGCATCAAGCACTACCGGCGGCGCTGCAAAATCCATATCGGCCACCCACATCGGCAATACATCCCGCCCGGCGTACTTGCCCCACTTTACCGAATCATCAAATGGGAAAAGCTGGCGATCAGTGGGGGCATCAAAATCGAATAGTGTCATGCCGACATTATCGCCACAAAAGACAAACCCCGCGCAGGTCGTGAGACC
>CAZGHR010000109.1:0-2408 GCA_964525545.1 uncultured Dechloromonas sp. | reverse complement strand
CGCAACCAGATACGCATGGAGTAATCCTTGGCGCCGAAAATCTGTGCATCACCCACACCGGGCAGGCGCTTCAGCTCATCAAGGATATTAATGAGTACATAGTTCGACAAAAACAGTGCGGAGCGACTGTTATCCGGCGAGGTAATAGTGGATACCAGCAGAATGTCGTTGGAACGTTTCTGAACCGTAACGCCGAACTGGCGAACGACATCAGGCAAACGCGGTTCTGCAATCTTGACCCGGTTATTAACGTTTACCGTGGCCATATCGATATTAGTGCCGACTTCAAAGGTTGCCGTGACCGTGAGCGAACCATTGGAGGCAGCGGTAGAACTGAAATACAGCAGGTTCTCGACACCCGACAGTTGTTCCTCAATGGGCCCGGCTACCGTACGAATCAGGGTTTCGGTCGACGCCCCGGGATAGTTCGCGGACACAATCACTGTTGGCGGTGCAATTTCCGGGTAATGCGAAATTGGCAGCACACGACCCGCTGCCAATCCGGCTAACACAATCACAATGGAGATGACCGTTGCAAAGATCGGCCGGTGAATAAAGAAACGGGAAAACACGATCAGCGTTCCTTATTTACCCGTAGCGGGCGCATTGGGTGCACTTGCGGGGGGCGCAGCCGGCGCTGGCATCACCACCGCACCCGGGCGGATCTTGATGATGTTATCCGTAACGATCTGCATACCGGGTTGCAGACCACTGAGAATGATCCAGTCTTTGCCCAACCAGAAACCGGGCTTCACCGGCGTCGGAACGACTTTGCCGCCCTCACCCATGACCCAGACCATATGTCCTTTCTCTGACTGAACCACCGCCGCCTGGGGCACGCGGTAGACGTTCTCTAAGGCACCTGTGCTGATGCGGGCACGCAGGAACTGACCGGGCAGCAGAACGCCATCCGGGTTGGCCAGCGTGGCGCGCAGCTGCTGGGTACCGAGTTTCGGGTCAATATAGGATGCCTGGAAATTAATGACGCCCTTTTCCGGATAAACCGTGCCATCGGCCTGAATCACTTCAACCGTTGTTTCTGCCGATGGATCGAGGCGACCGCCGGGCAATCCGGCCGTATCGGCATCGGAGAGACCAAAGCGGATCCAGATCGGGTTGACCTGATGGATGACGGTGAGCAGACTACCATCACTGCTGGTCGTCATCAGATTGCCTTCAGAACGCTGGGCACGACCGGCCACGCCGGCCACAGGTGCCGTGACGGTACACCATTCCAGATTCAGTTTCGCGGCCTTCAGATTGGCCTGAGCCATCTCATCGGCGGAAACGGCGTCATCCATCTCCTTGCGGCTGACAGCCTGCTGCGCATACAACTTTTTCAGGCGAATCGATTCGCGTGCGGTCTGCGTCGCACGCGCCTGAGCCTCTTCGAGTTTGATGCGATACGGGTCCGGATCAATCTGGAACAAGGGTTGACCGGCTTCGACACGCTGCCCTTCTTCATAAAGACGCTTCACCAGAATACCGCCGACACGGGCGCGCACTTCGGTTTCCTTGGCGCCTTCTGCCTGTGCCATCACTTCGATCACATTCGGCACCGTTACTGGCTCGGCCACCAGCAAGCTCACCGGCATGGGCGGCGGTGCTTTCGGCATTTTCTGCCAGTAGCTCCAGCCATTCCAGGCAACGATGACCACAAGAAATACCCCGCCCCAGATCAGCGTTCTACGACGATGCTGCTGCCATTGCACCTGACAAAATGCTTGCGCTTTTTGATACAGCGGTTGCTCGGTCATCAAACGGAATTTAGGCGCCAGAACGGCAAGCTGCTGGCTTAACCAGACTTTAATGCGGGGCGGTTTAACAGACATGGGGCATCCGGCTGATAGCAAAAGCAGAATCTAAGATTATATACATTTCCGCATGTATGTATATTCACTTATAATCCGCAAGGTTATCACCCAACTGATTTTTTGACGTCTAGCAAAATTAACCTTCATGGCACGCAAAACCAAAGAAGCCGCGCTTGAAACCCGCGCCCAGATCATTGATGCTGCGCGGCGTGTATTTCATGCCGAGGGCGTTAATCGTTCTACACTGGATAAAGTCGCCAAGGCAGCGGGTGTAACGCGTGGTGCGGTGTACTGGCACTTTGCCAACAAGGCAGAGATTTTTCTCGCGGTAAAACAGACGTACACCAGTGAGTTTGACCAACTGCAATCACTGCTCACGCCACAGGCCGATGAGCCGCCGCTCGCTGCACTGGGAAACTACTTGCAGCAGCTCTTTACTGCCCTGCTCTCGAATACCGCCGCCAGAGAAACCTACGAAATCATGATGCTGCGTTGCGAGTATGTTGAAGAGTTTGGTGAGGTGCTACAAATTATTACCGAGCCCTGCACGGATATTCTGGGTGCCTTTGATCGACTCTATCGTGAGGCCTCGGC
>CAZGHR010000108.1:0-2646 GCA_964525545.1 uncultured Dechloromonas sp. | reverse complement strand
ATCCGCGGTCTGGACACCATCTCGGTCACCGGCAACATCCTGCGTGACTACCTGACCGACCTCTTCCCGATTATGGAACTGGGCACCTCGGCAAAGATGCTGTCGATCGTACCGCTGATGGCGGGTGGCGGCATGTACGAAACAGGCGCTGGCGGTTCGGCACCAAAGCACGTACAACAGCTCACCGAAGAAAACCACTTGCGTTGGGATTCGCTCGGCGAATTCCTGGCACTGGCTGTGTCGCTGGAAGATCTGGGCATCAAGACTGGCAATGAACGTGCCAAGCTGCTGGCCAAGACACTGGATGCCGCTACCGGCAAACTGCTCGACAATAACAAGTCGCCCTCGCCAAAAACCGGTGAACTCGACAACCGTGGCAGCCAGTTTTACCTGGCCATGTTCTGGGCTCAGGAACTGGCCAACCAGACTGCAGACAAAGAACTGGCAGACAAGTTCAAGCCGCTGGCCAAAGCACTGACCGACAACGAAGCCCAGATCGTGGCCGAGATGAAGACTGTGCAAGGCAAGGCTGTGGACATCGGTGGCTACTACAAGGCTGACTCCGAAAAGACCAAAGCCGTTATGCGTCCGAGCGCTACACTTAACGCAGCACTCAAGGCAGCCCGCGCTTAATCTCGCGAGCAACTAACAAAAAACCCACCGGATGTGCTCGGTGGGTTTTTTGTTGCTTATGGGTTTATGCGCTTAATAAGACAATCGGGCATAGGGCGTCTTTTGGGAAGCCTCAATCGCTTGCCTCAGCGTAATAACACCCCGCTCTTCCAGCAGCGGCACCAGCTTCAAAAATACTTGTGCTGTGGCCACGGCATCCGAATACGCACTATGTCGATGCTCAATGGAGACACCAAGCAAAGCCATACTCGACTCCAGACTATGGTGTACCTGGTTGGGGTAAGCCACTGCAGAAAGCAGCAATGTATCTACGACCGGTTGCCGAAAGATCACCCGACAAGTCGCTTCCTTCATTTGCAGGAAGCGCATATCAAAGGCCACGTTATGACCGAGCAAAACACTACCTTCACAGAAGTCATAAAACTCCGGCAACACCTGGTTGATCGTTGGCTTGCCATGAACCTGTTCATCGCTAATCCCGTGAATCTTTTCGCTCTCGGGATTAATCGGACGCTGCGGATCAATTAACGCCTCAAAAGCTTCATCAGCACACACATGGCCATCAGCCACACGCAAGGCACCGATCTGAATAATCTCGTCTCCCAGGCTTGGTTGCAAGCCGGTGGTCTCTGTATCAAATGCCGTATATACCAGCGAACGTAATGGCTGATCCAGCACAGATGCCCCAGCCGAACGATCACACAGCGCCTGATACATCGAACGCTGCTCGGCGATTCTGGCCTCCACCTCATCAATCTTGTGATCGCGTTGATCGGCCAGGCGGTTCATCGCACCGATCACTGCGCGTAGCTCCGGCGGGCCTTGCTCATCAACACGTAACTCCCGGTTGCTCGTTAGCATCACCGTGAGTTGCTCTGCAGTTGCCGCCATACCTGTTACATAGGCACGAAACAACGCATTGAGCATCGCAAACCCCAAAGCCAGCGCAATGAGCGTCAGAAATATCCCCAAGGGGAATAGCTGCTGGAAGTAATGGCTAAAGATGGCGCGGTGTTCTAACGTACCTTCAGTCCAGGCGAATACGGCAACGCCTACAAATGGCCCCGCCATTAGCAGAGAAAGAACCACACCGGCAATCAGGTATCGTGTTCTGGCAGTGAGCTGGCCCAAAGCACTTCTCCTCAAAAAATCCAGCAATCAATCATCACGACTTCTTTTGTCCGACATCCAGCACCCAGCTCGCCCAATCGGCACCGAGCAGCATGGATACCGAGGCAACCATCGGCTCAACAACTGCCTTAAACGCCTCAACATTCTCATTATGGGCAGAGAGAAAGCCCTGGCGCTCATTCCAGAACACACGATAAGCCGGCACACTATGCTGATCATCAAGCGCGTACATATCCATCAACACCCGATGCGGGCCCCACGCATCGTTCTGAAAAAACTCGTTGATCGCCGTTTTCTCCAGCATTTCTTTAAAAAAGGTGTAATCCTTTTCATCCGGATACTCGCGATTGTCTTCGGCATTACCACGCAACGTAGACCGGGTCGGCCCCAGCGGCACGACTAACGACGTTCTGGCCAGTATCCGGGTGTAAGTCTCAATCACTTCTGCAGACGGGTTCTCAATGCCCATCTGTTTCGCCAAAAGCAAGGCTTGCTCTGCTACGGGTGTTGCCATCATCGTTCCTTAGAGTTTTGCATGTCCATTATACGAGGTGGATAATGTGCAGATATCTAAATCAGGAGCACGACGCATGACGCCACTACGCATTCATCTGGACCAGAACGAGATGCCAACGCACTGGTACAACATTGTGGCGGACATGCCGAACCCACCATCGGCCCCACTGGGGCCTGATGGACAACCCGTTTCTCCGGAAATGATGGGCGCTATTTTCCCTGGCCCGATTCTTGAACAGGAAATGTCGGCTCAGCGCTGGATCGAAATTCCAGATGAAGTGCGTCAGATCTACGCTATGTGGCGCCCCGCCCCACTCTGCCGCGCCCTCCGCCTCGAACAGGCACTCGGCACACCTGCCAAGATCT
>CAZGHR010000107.1:0-2654 GCA_964525545.1 uncultured Dechloromonas sp. | reverse complement strand
GAAAGAAGGCGCAACAACGCTGAAGCCATCGCTGGATCTGGTTGGCAAGATCTAAGTCCTTAACCCGGACAGCGGTCTAAACCAACCGCAACAGAGAACGCCCAGAGCCCCGGCTCTGGGCACCCCCCTAACATAGTGATTGCATCGCCAAGCGGCGAGTCGGTATCACTTTGCCAAAAACCGACCCTGTTTTGCCGTGCGATTACCGCAGACCCTAACATTTAGCTAAAGCTTCAGGAGTCCATCATGCTTGACGCCAATATTCAGGAACAACTTAAGGCCTACCTCGAACGCCTCGAGCAACCGATTCAGCTGATTACTTCGCTGGATGACAGCGGCAACTCAGAACAGATGCGCGAGCTCGTTAATGAAATTGCTGCGCTGTCCGACAAAATCAGCATCGTCAAAGCAAATGATGCCGAATACACCCCATCATTCCGTGTTGCCCCCTTAAATGATATCGAGCAACGCGGTGTTGCCCGTTTTGCTGGTCTGCCGATGGGTCACGAGTTCACGTCACTCGTTCTCGCGCTCCTGCAAATGGGCGGCTACCCACCGAAGGTTGACGCCAGCGTGATCGAACAGATCCGCAATTTGCCGGGAGACTACACATTCGAGACCTTCATCTCGCTGAGTTGTCATAACTGTCCGGACGTTGTCCAGGCGCTTAACCTCATGGCTGCAATCAATCCTCGTGTTAAACACACCATGATCGACGGCGCCATGTTCCAGGAAATCGTCGAATCCCGTCAGATCATGGCGGTTCCTACCATCTATCTGAATGGTGAGGAATTCGGCGCGGGTCGTATGACCATCGAAGAAATTCTTGCCAAGCTCGATACTGGTGCTGCTGCGCGTGAAGCCGAGAAGATCAGCGCACAGGCACCCTATGATGTACTCATCGTCGGCGGCGGGCCCGCAGGCGCTTCTGCAGCGGTATACGCCGCCCGTAAAGGCATTCGCACCGGCATTCTCGCCGAGCGTTTTGGTGGCCAGGTCATGGACACCGTCGGCATTGAAAACTTTATCTCGGTGCAGGAAACCGAAGGACCGAAGCTCGTTGCCCAACTGGAACAGCACGTGAAGTCTTACGACGTTGACATCATGAACTTGCAACGGGCCGAATCACTCACGCCGGCAACGACACCCGGCGGTTATGCCGAAGTGCGCACAGCCAGCGGCGCCGTTTTAAAAGCCAAGAGCGTCATTCTTTCTACAGGCGCCCGCTGGCGCGAGCTTAACGTACCCGGAGAACAGGAATACCGCGGCAAAGGCGTTGCTTACTGCCCACACTGTGACGGCCCGCTATTCAAAGGGAAACGCGTTGCCGTGGTCGGAGGCGGCAACTCGGGTGTAGAAGCGGCTATTGATCTTGCCGGTATCGTTGGCCATGTCACGCTTATCGAATTCGGCGCAGAGTTGCGTGCCGATGCCGTACTCCAGCGCAAACTTGCCAGCCTGCCAAACGTGGTCATTCTCAAGAATGCACAAACGATGGAAGTGCTGGGCGATGGCAACAAGGTGAACGGACTCGTGTACAAAAACCGCGAGACCAACGACAACGTTCGCCTTGAGCTTGAAGGTATCTTCGTACAAATCGGTTTGCTGCCCAACACCGATTGGCTCAAAGGCACGCTTGATCTTTCTAAGATGGGCGAAATCGAAATCGATGCACGCGGTCAGACATCGGCCAACGGTGTCTTCGCTGCAGGCGACTGCACCACTGTGCCGTACAAGCAGATCATCATCGCCATGGGCGAGGGCGCCAAAGCGTCGCTCGGTGCATTTGATTATCTGATCCGCAGTTCCGCGCCCGCCTAATCTGTCTGGTGCGTAAAATGGCGGCATGACTCAATCTGCGTCTGTCGCCACTCCCGCTCAGGTCAGCATCGCCATTATTGGCGGCGGCCCCGCCGGGCTTATGGCGGCAGAGGTTCTCAGCCTGGCCGGCGTGCATGTTGATCTTTACGATGCCATGCCCTCGGTGGGGCGCAAGCTACTGCTCGCCGGCATCGGTGGTTTGAACATCACCCACAGTGAAAAGTTCGCCACCTTCTGTACGCGCTTCGGGCCCGAACAGCCGTTTCTGCAAAACGCACTCGAGCATTTCACACCCGACCGCCTGCGTCAGTGGGTACACCATCTTGGCATCGACACCTTTGTCGGCACCTCGGGTCGCGTCTTCCCCAGAGAAATGAAGGCCGCACCTCTGCTGCGCGCCTGGCTACATCGTCTCCGCCAACAAGGCGTACGTTTTCACGTACGCCATCGCTGGCAAGGCTGGACAGATCAAGGTGCTCTGCACATTACCGGCCCGGACGGCGACATCACCATCAATCCGGATGCCAGCATCCTGGCACTGGGTGGTGCCAGCTGGCCCAAGCTCGGCTCAGATGGCCGCTGGGTGAGCGTGCTTGAGGCCAAGGGAATTCGCACAGCGCCACTGCAAAGCGCCAACTGCGGTTTCGAAACCAACTGGTCGCCTCTGCTGCAACAGAAGTTTTCGGGCGAACCCCTCAAATCCATCGCCATCAACTTTACTGATCACACCGGCACCCTGCATCAACGCCAGGGTGAATGCATTATCAGCCGTGAAGGTATTGAAGGCAGTTTGATCTATGCGCTGAGCCGTCCGCTGCGCGAAACGATCAATG
>CAZGHR010000106.1:0-2702 GCA_964525545.1 uncultured Dechloromonas sp. | reverse complement strand
GCAATCTGCACAATCTGGTTCAACACAGCGCACACTTCCTGAAACACCGCCATCTCTAATTGACCTAATGGATGCGGCTTCGCGCCACGCGCACGCCAATCGAACGATTTTGGCTGGTGACACAAAACAAAACTGACTTTAGGTTGGCCACGCTTTTCTACATGCCCCACGGCCACAGCAAAAGGGTTGTCTGCGTTATACGCAGCCGTGGTCATAGGGAGACCGACCACCAAAGAGGTCTTTTCGTTAAAGGCCTTGGGCGACAAAACCAGAAAAGGATGCAAATCCTTCATTTCCCGACCTGACTGTGGATTGCAATCAATCCAGATGATGTCCTGCCGGTCCGGCACCCAATGCGAACTTACTCGAGGGCGGCCTACCACCGCTCTGCTCCAAGATGCTCATCGGTGCTCAATGCTTCACCCCCATGGCGCTGCACATCATAAGTCGCCAAACGTTGTTCCAGCGTCAATCGCTCATTGATTACAGGCGTAATCACCACGCGCCCGTCTTCAACGACCAGGCGCACACGCTGATCTACCGTTAGTCCCGCTTCACGAGCCAGCGCCGCAGGCAAACGGACACCTAGGGAGTTTCCCCAATGCTTGATATCTAGAATAGCTTCGCTCACAGTTTGCTTCCTTTTCAACTTATGTTTATACATGAGTATAAACATCAATCAACCACTGTCAATAAGCAATAGTTGCAGCATCCATCAAAGTGAATGCATAGCTTCGATTGATATAATTGAAAGTTATACAATCGTCTAAGCCAAACCATGAGCAGTTCTGAAGCAACCACCAAAAAATCCCTGCAGGCACTCAGCCTAGCCGCATTGGGTATCGTTTTCGGCGACATCGGCACCAGCCCGCTTTATGCCTTCGAACAGGTCTTTTCGAACGGGATCCATTCGGTACCGGTGAGTGAAGCCAATATCTACGGCGTACTGTCTCTCTTTTTCTGGTCGTTGATGATGGTGGTGTCACTGAAGTACGTATTTTTCATGATGCGTGCCGATAACCATGGCGAAGGCGGCATCATGGCGCTGATGGCATTGGCCATGGGCAACTTGCCAGAAGATTCACCCAAACGTCGTACCCTGTTGGTGCTCGGTCTTGTTGGAGCATCCTTCTTTTACGGTGACGGCGTGATCACGCCAGCCGTTTCTGTGCTTTCCGCAGTAGAGGGTTTGGAACTAATTTCTCCCAGTTTCAAAGACATCGTCATACCGACAGCGCTTGGTATTCTGCTCGCGCTCTTCTGGTCGCAACGCCGCGGCACAGGCACCATTGGCATCTTCTTCGGCCCGGTCATGTTAGTCTGGTTCGTTGCGATTGGCACCCTGGGCGTCCTCAACATCCTGCAGCACCCGGGCGTTCTTTCTGCATTAAATCCATTCCATGCCATCGAATTCTTGGCAACCCATGGGCCTCTGGCATTTTTTGCACTAGGCGCCGTAGTGCTGTGTCTCACTGGTGCAGAAGCCTTGTATGCCGACATGGGCCACTTTGGCCCGCTGCCCATTCGTATTGTCTGGACGGGTCTGGTGCTGCCCGCTCTCGTACTTAACTATTTCGGACAAGGTGCACTGCTACTCAACCAGCCTGACACTTTAAGCAATCTGTTCTACATGATGGCACCTGCCGTGCTCCACCCGGCGCTGATCATTCTGGCTACTGTCGCCACTGTGATTGCTTCTCAGGCTGTAATCTCGGGCGCATTCTCGATGACACGCCAGGCCTGGCAGCTGGGCTTCCTACCGCATATGCGCATTACGCAAACCGCTGCAGATGCATTAGGACAAATCTATGTTCCCACCGTCAATATACTTCTCGCCGTTTGTGTTGTTGCTGTCATCCTGATCTTCAAATCATCCAGCGCCCTCGGTTCCGCTTACGGCATTGCCGTTACCGGCACCATGCTCATCACAGATTTCCTGGCGATTGTGGCTGTCATCAATATCTGGCGCTGGAAAACCTGGCAATCTATTCTGGGCGCCTGTACCTTCATCGTTATCGACTCGGTGTTCTTTGCATCGAACACGCTCAAGCTGTTCGATGGTGGCTGGTTACCTCTCGCACTCAGCCTAGTCATGATTGTTCTCATGACGACGTGGCATCGCGCGCGTGTTACGCTTTTAGAGCGCGTTCGAAAAGACGCCGTACCGATTATTGAATTCATTGCCAATAAGATTACGGATAAAACCCCTCGCACCAAAGGCACGGGGATTTATCTACTGAACGATCCGACCCTTACCCCTAGAGGTTTACGGACAACTATGGATCACTTTGGCGTGATCCATGAACAAGTCGCGCTACTTTACGTTAAATACGCCCTCACCCCATATGTAGCACCAGAAGACAGAGTGAACGTCACCCTATGTGACAAAGGCTTTTTTCAGATCCAAATGAACTGTGGCTTTATGGAGCGCATCTCCATTACCGATGAACTAAAAGCACACTGGCCAGAGAGCATCCCGAAATATCCTGAACCAGCGTCTTTTTTCATTACACAGTGGATCGTCGGCATCAGTCCGGAACGCGGCATGATGCACTGGCGACGGAATTTATACCGGATGATGTTCCGCAATGCGCAACAACCTATTGAATTCCTGAGTATGCCGATCGCTGATTCGATGATCATTAGCCGGCGTATCGACCTTTGATCCCTGCATCAGGCTGATATCTGCTGCAAAGCTTCCA
>CAZGHR010000105.1:0-2725 GCA_964525545.1 uncultured Dechloromonas sp. | reverse complement strand
ACCTTATCCAGAACGTTGGAGTCCTTCATTTCATGATAGAAGTCGTTACCTTCACGGGTACGCTCACCCACACCGGCGAACACCGAGAGACCCGAGTGTTGCTTAGCGATGTTATTGATGAGTTCCATCATGTTAACGGTCTTGCCCACACCGGCGCCGCCGAACAAGCCAACCTTACCACCCTTAGCGAATGGGCAGATCAGATCGATAACCTTGATACCGGTTTCGAGCAGTTCAACCGATGGCGACAGTTCGTCGAAGGCTGGAGCAGCGCGGTGAATCGGGCGCAGTTCGTCACTTTCGATCGGACCGGCTTCATCAATCGGGCGACCCAGAACGTCCATGATACGACCCAGCGTACCGTGGCCGACTGGAATGGAGATCGGAGCGCCCGAGGCGTTGACCTTCATGCCACGACGGATACCGTCGGTCGAACCCAGCGCGATGGTACGGGCGATGCCGTCACCGAGCTGTTGTTGAACTTCAAAAGTCAGACCCGATTCCACCAGGCTATTGCTGGCGCTATCGTCGAGGCGGAGTGCCTCGAAGACTTTAGGCATGTGCTCTTTCGGAAACTGGATATCAACCACAGCACCGATGCACTGAACGACTGTTCCTTGACTCATCGTTATATCCCTAATCTAAAAAAATCAAACCGCTGCTGCGCCGCTGACGATCTCGGACAGCTCTTTCGTAATCGCTGCCTGGCGGGTCTTGTTATAGACCAGCTTCAGCTCTTCGATCACGTTTTTAGCATTATCGGAAGCAGCCTTCATGGCTACCATCCGGGCACTTTGTTCCGATGCGATATTCTCGGCGACGGACTGGTAAACCAGCGCCTCGAGGTAACGCACCAGCAGATCATCGATCACGGACTTGGCATCCGGCTCGTAAACATAATCCCAGCGGCTCGATGCCGAACCCACCGTGTCGCCCGCAAGCGGCAGCAGTTGTTCAACAACCGGCTCCTGGCGCATCGTGTTCACGAAACGCGTGTAGGCAATGTGCAGCTCATCGATTTCACCGGCGTTGTAGGCATCAATCTGCACCTTAACTGGCCCAATCAGGCTGTCAATGTGCGGGTTGTCACCCAGTCCGACGGCTTGCGATGCAATTTCTGCACCGTTGCGCTGGAGGAATGCGAAGCCTTTGCTACCGATCGCTGTGACCTGAACATTCACCTTCTGACCATCTAGCTCGCGCATTTTGTTCACGAGTTGACGCAGAACGTTGGTGTTCAAGCCGCCGCAGAGACCTTTATCCGACGTCACGAGAATAATGCCGACCTTTTTGATCTGGTCACGCTTCTCGAGGAACGGATGCTTGTACTCTGACAGCGCATGCGACAGGTGCGCAGCAACGCGGCGGATCTTCTCGCCATAAGGACGGGCTTTGAGCATCCGTTCCTGCGCTTTGCGCATTTTGGATGCCGCCACCATCTCCATGGCTTTGGTGATCTTCCGCGTGTTTTCTACGCTTTTGATCTTAGTTCGGATTTCCTTGCCGCTTGGCATGGCGCTCTCCTAGATCAAACCCAAGCAGATTTGAATGCTTCGATGGCAGCAACGAGTGCTTTCTCCGAATCAGCGTCCAGATCCTTGGTCTGCTCCATTTTTTCCATCAGGGCAGCATTCTTGTGCTCGATCTCGCTAACCAGGCTGCGGGTGAACTCCAGAACGCGGTTCACTTCCACATCATCGGCGTAGCCACGGGTGATCGCGTACAGAACCACAGCTTGCTTGGAAACATTCAGTGGCTCGTATTGTGGCTGCTTCAGCACTTCCACAACGCGACGACCGCGCTCCAGCTGGTTGCGGGTTGCATCGTCCAGATCCGAAGCAAACTGCGCGAAGGCAGCCAGTTCACGATACTGGGCGAGGTCGGTACGGATACCGCCCGACAGCTTCTTAACGATCTTGGTCTGGGCAGCACCACCCACGCGCGATACCGAGATACCGGCGTTAATGGCCGGACGGATACCTGCGTTGAAGAGGTCGGTTTCCAGGAAGATCTGGCCATCGGTAATCGAAATCACGTTGGTCGGAACGAATGCCGAAACGTCACCTGCCTGGGTTTCAATCACTGGCAGTGCGGTCAACGAACCGGTCTTGCCCTTGATTTCGCCGTTGGTCAGCTTCTCTACGTACTCTTCGCTAACGCGAGCAGCACGCTCTAGCAGACGTGAGTGCAGATAGAACACATCGCCCGGGTAAGCTTCGCGGCCTGGTGGGCGACGCAGCAGCAGGGAGATTTGACGGTATGCCCACGCTTGCTTGGTCAGATCGTCATAAATGATCAGGGCATCTTCACCGCGGTCACGGAAGTATTCACCCATCGTGCAGCCAGAGTACGGAGCAATGAACTGCATAGCAGCCGGATCCGATGCGGTAGCAGCAACGATGATGGTGTATTCCAGAGCGCCGTGCTCTTCCAGAGCGCGCACCACGTTGGCAATGGTCGAAGCCTTCTGACCAACTGCAACGTAGATACAGGTTACGCCCTGACCCTTTTGGTTAATGATGGTGTCGATCGCGACAGCGGTCTTACCCGTCTGACGGTCACCAATGATCAGCTCGCGCTGACCACGGCCGATTGGCACCATGGCGTCAACAGCCTTAACACCGGTTTGCAGCGGCTGCGATACTGACTTACGCCAGATAACGCCCGGTGCAACCTTTTCAATCTTGTCGGTCAGCTTGTTACCCAGCGGACCCTTGCCGTCGAT
>CAZGHR010000104.1:0-2783 GCA_964525545.1 uncultured Dechloromonas sp. | reverse complement strand
TCCAGATCTTCAGCCAGCCAATCCGAGGCCATGGCCTTCTGACGGGCGCGCATCCAGTTAACGTTGCCGCGCACCGTGTTGATTTCGCCGTTGTGGGCGATCATGCGGAACGGGTGTGCCAGATCCCAGGTTGGGAAGGTATTGGTCGAGAAACGCTGGTGAACCAGTGCAATGGCCGAGACCAGACCCGGATCCTGCAGATCCAGGAAGTAGGCACCCACCTGATTAGCCAGCAGCATGCCCTTGTAGACCATGGTGCGCGAGGACAACGACGGCAGATAGAACTGCTTTCCATCTTCGAGCTTAAGTTTGCGTACTGCATGTTCGGCGCGCTTACGCACCACAAACAGCTTACGTTCGAAAGCATCTTGATCTTTCAGTGATTCCGGACGGCCAATAAAGACCTGACGGGTCACTGGCTCCAGATCACGGGCTGCTTGCGCCAGAATCGAGGTGTCCACTGGCACATCGCGCCAACCGAGGAATTCCAGGCCTTCTTCATGAATGATACGGGCCAGTACGGATTCACACGCCTTGCGGCCAGTGACCGATTGCGGCAGAAACACATTGCCTACGGCATAGTGACCAACCGGCGGCAGACGCAGGCCCTGCTTGGCGCGTTCTGCGCGCAGGAAGGCATCCGGCAGCTGAATCAGAATCCCGGCGCCATCGCCGAGCATGGGGTCATAACCTGTAGCGCCACGATGTTCGAGGTTTTCCAGGATCAGCAGACCCTTCTCGACAATATCGTGACTCTTCTCATTCTTAATGTGCGCAACAAAACCGACGCCGCAGGCATCGCGTTCGTTCACCGGGTTATATAAACCCTGACGCTCAGGTACTCCCATGTACTTATCCTTCTATCAATCCATGAACCCGCCGGCAAACCGGCGACGCACAAAAGTGATCTTTATTTGGGCGCAATGCACCAAAATGAACCGGCCAATATACGCCCAAACCCCCTTGCAATTCAAGACGCTGCACCGCAAAAAAGGGCAATTTCCGGAATTTTTTTAGAGAGATGGCGTTTAAGCCACAAATTCTTACGCAATGAGCGTGCCAAAAGCTCCCCAAAGGGTCGTTTATCGACCCCAACCACCTTCTTAATGGTGATTAATTACAGGTAGGCGGCACTGCAAGCGCATCGGGCGATGCGGCCAAACCGGCAACCACGGTCTCAAGAATGGCTCCATCATCAGCATCTGCCGAAACGATCGCCTGACCAATGGCCTTCAGCAGCACCAGACGCATCACACCGGCACTGACCTTTTTGTCATGGCGCATTAAATCAAGATAGCGCTCAGCAGTCGCTATCGGCGTTGATTCCAGCCACGGCCCTGCGACCGGCAGACCAACGCGCTCAAAAAGCGCCTTGATGCGCTGCACCGCTGGCTGATCAAGCCAACCCAGTGACTCAGAAAGCAAAGCGGCCATCACTGTGCCGGCGGCAACGGCCTCGCCGTGTAACCAGCTGCCATAGCCCATACCGGTTTCAATGGCGTGGCCAAAGGTATGGCCCAGATTGAGCAGTGCCCGCTCACCCGCTTCGCGCTCATCACGTGCAACAACCTCCGCCTTATGAGCGCACGATTGATACACGGCTTGTGCCAGCAGGGTTTTATCCCGTTGCATCAGCCCTTCGGCATGCTGCTCCAGCCAACGGAAAAACGCTTCATCCCGGATCAAGCCGTACTTGATCACTTCCGACATCCCGGCGGCCACTTCGCGTGGCGGCAGCGTATCCAGCGTATCCAGATCGGCCAGCACCAACTTGGGTTGGTAGAACGCACCAATCATGTTCTTGCCCAGCGGATGGTTAATCGCTGTTTTGCCACCCACCGAGGAATCTACTTGCGACAACAAGGTTGTCGGCACCTGAATAAATGGGGCGCCCCGCTGATAACAGGCCGCCGCAAAACCCACCAGATCACCAATCACGCCGCCGCCCAGAGCGATCAACGTCGTCCCACGTTCAGAACGATTTTCCAGTAGCGCATCAAAAACCGTGTTCAACGTTTCCCACGACTTGTACTCCTCGCCATCGGGCAGCACTACCGGGAACGCCGGACAGCCCAACTCAGCCAATGTTGCCAGCACCTTGTCCAGATACAGCGGTGCCACGGTGGTGTTCGTAATCACCACGGCACCCATCTTGGGGTTGATGTGCGGCGCCCACAGCGCGGCATTGCCCAGCAAGCCACAACCAATGTGGATCGGGTAACTGCGCTCATCCAGCGCAACGGTCAAAGTTTGGTGCGTTGTATTCATAGTCGCCATTTTATGCCGGCCTAGCGGTCTATGCGGCTAATTTCACCCAGAATGGCCTGAACCACCTGCTGGGGTGCACCACGGCCCGTTTCTACGATGGCATGTGCCACCTCGCGATAAAGCGGATCGCGCACCGCGTACAACTCGCGCAAACGCGTTAACGGGTCTTCCACATTGAGCAAAGGGCGGGTGCGATCATGCTTGGTACGTTCAGCCAGCAACTCGGGGCGGGCGTTCAGATAAACCACAAAACCATGGTTACGCAGCACTTCGCGGTTTTCTGGCTTGAGCACAATGCCGCCGCCTGTGCTCAGCACCAGATCTTTTTCCTGCGCCAGGTCGGCCAGCACTTCCTGCTCTCTGCGGCGAAAGCCATCTTCACCCTCGATCTCAAAAATCACCGGGATTGTGACCCCGTTGCGCTTTTCAATTTCGTGATCGGTATCCACAAAGCGCTTGCCCAGACGGCGGGCCAGAATTCGCCCTACCGTGGATTTACCGGCGCCCATCAGGCC
>CAZGHR010000103.1:0-2859 GCA_964525545.1 uncultured Dechloromonas sp. | reverse complement strand
ATCTGGAACATGTGCCAGTTGCTGTGGGCAAAATCCGCGACCGGGAGCTCCAGGCCGTGTTCAACCACCTTGGTTTGGGCGAAGCCATCGAAGTAGCGCTGCGCCAGTCTGGCGCGCTGGTTCTGGAAATCACCGAGTTTGCTCAGTTGTTGCAGACCAATTGCGGCGTTGACGTCGGTAAGGTTGAATTTGCCGCCGAGCACATCGACATCCATGCCATCGAGGCCGGTGCGCGTAACGCCCTGTAGGCGATATTTTTCAGCGAGGCGGGCTTCATCATCGTTGTTGCAGACGAGGCAGCCGCCTTCGATCGTGGTGAGGTTTTTGTTGGCCTGAAAGCTGAAGCTGATCAGGTCGCCTACGGCGCCAATGCGGGAGCCGTGCCACGATGAGCCCATTGCCTGGGCAGCATCTTCAATGACGCGCAGTTTGTGGCGGCTGGCGATATCGTACAGCTGCACCATATCTACAGGTAATCCGGCCAGATAGACCGGCATGATGGCTTTGGTGTTGGGGCCGATGGCCGCTTCTACCTGGTTTAAATCAATGTTGTGGGTCACCGGGTCGATGTCGACAAAAACCGGTGTTGCGCCCACGGTAAGAATGACATTGCTGGTAGCGACCCAGGAAATTGGCGTGGTGATGACTTCATCACCCGGGCCGATGCCGGCAATGCGTAGCGCCACTTCCATGGTGGAAGTGCCGTTGGCAAAAGTGCGTACCGGGCGACCGCCAAAGAATCCCGAGAGTTCGGATTCAAATTCCTGCACTTTAGGCCCGGAGGTGATCCAGCCAGAGCGGAGTACATCGCCAACGCTGGCAATGGTGGCCTCGTCGAGCGTGGGACGGGTAAAGGGAATGGGCGGATCGAACGGGGTAGGTGCAGTCATGGCCGCTATTTTAGCAGTCGGAACAACCTAAAAGCCGAATCAATCTACGAGCAGGATGGAGCGCTAGGCGCACGGCGCGCAGCGACCGAGACATATCGAGCTGATAGGCGAGGGAGCGAGCACCACGCAACACCGCGATCCACCTGCGCAGTGATTGATTAAC
The DNA here is from genome assembly GCA_964525545.1 of uncultured Dechloromonas sp. GTDB lineage: Bacteria > Pseudomonadota > Gammaproteobacteria > Burkholderiales > Rhodocyclaceae > Fluviibacter. The sequence goes on along the minus strand of CAZGHR010000103.1, from coordinate 1,806 downwards.
TTCGAGCGAGGATCCAGACACCGATCAGAATCACCGTAATGCCGATAATCCGTTGCATGCTCATGACTTCGCCAAAGAGGTACCAGGCGAGGGCGGCATTGATCACGTAGCCCAGCGACAGCATCGGATAGGCGATGGTGACATCGACGCGAGAGAGGCCAATGATCCAGACAAAGACGCTAATGCCGTAGCAGAACAGACCACCGATAATCGGCAGCTGTGTGCCGACAGCAATGGTCGTACTGACGAGCGTGTCGAGCGATAGGGAGAGTTCACCCAGATTGCGTACGCCGGCTTTGAGTAACAGCTGGGCGGCGGCATTGAGCAGAATGCCGGTGAACAGAAAACCAAAAGTACCAAGTGTCATTAGTTCACCGGTGGGGTATAGGGTTGAGCAGGCGGTGCCGGGTTATGGGTCGGTTTTACGAAAACCGCACGGCGGGTATCGCGGCCCACTTCGGCCATTGGTAGTTTTAGGGCGGCGATTTCATCCAGGTATTGCAGCGGGACGACTACAACCGGCGCTTCGTCTTTTTGCCAACGCACGGCAAAGTCGCTGACCTTGGGTGCCCAGGTGTCGGGCTCCTGATTGATACCGAACTCCAGCTCATCCTGCATGTCGACCATGATGGTGGGGTGCTGAATATAAAACGGGAAGGTGTGATCCAGCATGCGGATTGAGTACACCGGGGTGTTGTCTTTGATGTAAGGACGTGCGGCAACCGCCAGATCGGCACCCGATATAGACCGGCCGTGGGTGTCGTGCCCCAGGCCAACGATCTGGACCAGGATGAAGAAGGCGATGGCGCTGCGTAACAGGCCGTCCATCAGCTGGCGTAGGCGGTGTGCTACATCCTGGTGCTCGAAGCCACGAATGGCGGTCCAGGCATAAACCATGGTGGTGAGGGATGCCACCAGCGCAATGGCGATCCAGATGGTGTATTCCTGATACTCCAGCTGTTCGTAAGGGGCTTTGCCCAGTTGGTAGGTGTAGGGCAGGGCGATGAAGCCGGCCAGAACCAGCAAGGACATGTAAACCATCTGGCGCTTCCAGCTACGGTCTTCACCGGCCGTGCTCATACGCTCGAAAGCACGGGCCATGGCGAGGCCAGCCAGCAGGGAGAGGGCCGGAAAGATCGGCATGATGTAGCCGGGCAGTTTCGATTGTGATTTGCTGAAGAACAGAAAGATCATCACGGACCAGACGGCCGCCAGCCACAGTGGGCGGAAGCCTGCGACGGCAGAAACCATCGTGTCACCGCGACGCTCTTTCCACGCACTGAGGAAGCCCTGGCCCAGTTGCAGCAACCAGGGAATGAAGCCGACGAGGATGAGCGGCACAAAGTAAAGCGGATGGCCTTTACGGTTGTGGCCGTCTTTGGTGAAACGGTCCCAGTGCTCGTGAATGAAGAAGAAATGGGCAAATTCCGGGTTCTTGATCGAAACCAGCACAAACCAGGGCGTGACGATCAGGAAGAAAAGTGCCAGACCGGAAACCAGGTGCAGGCGTTTCCAGAGTGCCCAGTCCCAGGTGGTGAGGGTGTAAACCACCAGCACCATGCCGGGAATAACGAGACCAATCAGCCCCTTGGACAAAACGGCCAGTGCCATAAGCGACCAGCACAGCCACATCCAGTTGCGGCGGGCTTTGGCCGAGATGTGGTCACGTTGCGCCAGGATCAGGCTGAACAGGGCGCAACTGAGAATGCTGGAAAGCCCCATGTCCAGCGTATTGAAGTGGCCGCCAACGCTCCACATCGGGCTGCTGGCGAGCAGAATGGCCGAGATCCACCCGGCAATAACACC
>CAZGHR010000102.1:0-2863 GCA_964525545.1 uncultured Dechloromonas sp. | reverse complement strand
GAAGACAAATTAGAGGCATTGCGCTTTGAGCTTTCCCAAGGCCGTATGCCCCAGACAGGATCAGATGAGCCTAAGGTTCAGGATGTCATCATGCAGCGACACTGGGAGTTGAAGCCAAGCCCAACGGGGTTGGTCGAAACCAATATTGTGATGCAATGGCGTGACATCAGAACCGGCGAAGAAAGTACGCTCAATCTGCCCGCAAGGCTGGCGCCATCTGTATTAGCCGCACAAGCCTGGCTCATTCAATCAGGGGTGCCTACCCGTGAGCCATTGCCTTAAATTTTGCTATAATCTCGCGCTTGGAGCCGATGTAGCTCAGTTGGTAGAGCAGCGCATTCGTAATGCGAAGGTCGCCAGTTCGATTCCGGTCATCGGCACCATCTCCATTCAAAGCCTCGGTAAATGCCGGGGCTTTTTCATTAGGACGAATGCATGAGAATCTGGGTTGATGCAGACGCTTGTCCGGTTGCCATTAAGGAAGTGCTGTATCGGGCGGCGAATCGTGCAAAGGTGCCTATGGTGCTGATTGCCAACCAGATGCTGCGAGTGCCGCCATCTCCGTGGATCAGAGCACTGCAGGTGCCTGCGGGTTTTGATGTGGCAGACCAGCGGATCGTTCAGGAAGCCTGCCAGGGAGACCTAGTCATTACTGCAGACATTCCGCTTGCTGCACAAGTGATTGCCAAAGGCGCCCATGTCATCGATCCGCGAGGGGAGTTGCTCAATCAAAGCAATATAGAAGGCCGACTCACGATGCGAAACTTTATGGAAGTCCTACGCAATAGCGGGGTGGATACTGGCGGCCCGGCCGGTCTCTCGAAATCAGATGTTCAGGCTTTTGCCAATCAGTTAGACCGGTTGCTAGCAAAGCTTCCGTAGTTCGTTAGTGCGCACCCTTGGCGTCTGCGCGACTTTTGTAAAAGGTCACAGGGCTGGCGGCAGCGGCTTTTAGCACACTCTGTTTGATCTTGCCCATCACATGCATCTCGCAGGGTTTGCAATCAAAGCGGAGGGTGAGTTTCTCTTTACCGTTGATCAGTTGCAGCGGCTCGGCGCGTACCGTGCCTTGAACACCTGTAACACCCTTGGCCTGTTTGGGGCAGAGGTTCAGCGAGAAGCGGACACAATGCTTCGTGATCATCAGGCTGACTTCACCGGCTTCTTCGTGCGACTCATAGGCGGCATCGATGATCTTGACGCCGTGTTTGGCATAGAAGTTATGTGCCTTTTCGTTAAAGACATTGGCCAGATAGCTGAGCGAGTCTTCCGGGTAGGTGACCGGGGGTGAAACCGGGGTGGCGCGTGGTAGTCGCTGCCAGGCGGCATCGCGCGCAGTTATCAGTGCGTCCACCGCAGATCGTCGCAAGGCATTGAGTTGCGAGGCCGGGATAAACCAGGGCTGCGATAGGCTGAGAGTGACGCTCACCGGTTTGAAAATCGTATCGCCAAGTCGTTGCAGGCTATCCCGAAGTTTGGTTTCGGATTGTGTTGGGTCGTTGGCAACCTGAAATGGGCCGTCAAGCGTAGCGCTGCCGCTCAGGCCATCTGCATCCATCAGTTCCAGTGTCAGGCTCTGCCCATCGTCGCGTAGGGCGATGTACAGATCGATCAGCCGTTCCGCTGATTTCTTATCCAGCGTGCGCATCCATTGCATATCCCGGTTACGGTTCACCAGTACATCCGGGCGCAGATCTTTGAAGCTGGCGATGGGGTCTTTGGGCCAGAGCTTCCAGACACCGGGTTGGCCGGTTGGTTCGGCGCGGTTGATCTGTAGGCCAACCAGAGTTTTCTGGAGGTCGTAATAGCAGAGACCATCACCGTTGTTCAGCTGTGTGTCTGGTTCGTCCGTGGTGAGTTCCAGATGGTCGGGGCGCACTTTGCTGATCCAGCCAATCTGTTGCCCCGGATTTTTTGGGGTATCAAAAGCGCCGATATCGTCCTTGCGCCCTTGCACAAAGTAATCGGTGAATTCTCGGTTGAAATTCTGGTTGGGATCCGGCGTAAAGCTGAAGGTGCTGTGACCGCTCGAGCTGCGAGCCAGCTCCGGGCGTTCATCCAGGATTTCGTTCAGTAACAGGCGGTAGTGTGCCGTGATGTTTTTGACGTAGGCCATGTCTTTATAGCGGCCTTCAATCTTGAAGCTGCGGATGCCGGCATCAATCAGTGCGCGCAAATTGTCGCTCTGGTTGTTGTCTTTCATCGATAATACGTGTTTGTCGTGGGCGACAATGCGCCCCTGTGTGTCTTTCACTTCGTAGGGCAACCGACAGGCCTGCGAACAATCGCCCCGGTTGGCACTGCGCCCGGTATGGGCGTGGCTGATGTAGCAGAGGCCACTGTAGGCCACGCACAATGCACCGTGAATAAAGAACTCCAGTACGGCACGGTCAGTTGCATCACGCGGTCCCAGTGCGGCATCAATCGCCGCAATCTGTGGCAGCGTTAGCTCGCGCGCCAGTACGATCTGGGAGAGGCCGCAGTCCTGCATGAAGCGCGCTTTTTCTGGGGTGCGGATATCGGTTTGTGTGCTCGCATGCAGCTGGATGGGAGGCAGATCCATCTCGAGCAGGCCCATATCCTGAATGATCAGCGCATCGACGCCAGCATCGTAGAGTTGCCAGGCCAGTTTGCGCGCAGGTTCCAGTTCGTCATCGCGCAGAATGGTATTGAGCGTGACGAAGATCCGGCTGTTGAAGCGGTGGGCATACCGGGCGAGCCGGGCAATATCCTGCACGCTGTTATCCGCCGCGGCGCGGGCGCCGAAAGAAGGCCCGCCAATGTAGACGGCATCGGCGCCGTGGTTAACCGCTTCAATACCGATGTCGGCATCGCGGGCGGGGGCAAGAAGTTCTAGATGATG
>CAZGHR010000101.1:0-2869 GCA_964525545.1 uncultured Dechloromonas sp. | reverse complement strand
TAAATCCACCCATCGCGGCCATCGCCACGGCGCCGGGTCGCGGTGGTGTGGGCATCGTGCGGTTATCGGGTGCCGGCCTGGCATCCTGGATACAACCGCTCACAGGCAAACCCCACTCGGCTAGTTTTGCCCAGCCGCGGGTCGCTACCCTCACCCAATTTTTAGATGATGTCGGCCAGGTGCTGGATGAAGGTCTGCTGATTTATTTCGCGGGCCCGCATTCGTTTACTGGTGAAGATGTTATTGAGTTGCAGGGCCATGGTGGCCCGGTAGTCATGCAACTGTTGCTATCGCGCTGTCTGGATCTGGGTGCGCGTTTGGCTGAACCCGGCGAATTTACACGCCGTGCATTTCTCAACGGTAAGCTCGATCTGGCACAGGCCGAAGCTGTGGCTGATTTAATTAATGCATCGACAGCCACTGCTGCGCGGTCGGCTGTGCGCTCATTGCAAGGCGATTTCTCCCGCGCCATAGATGCGCTGATGGATCCGTTAATCGAGCTGCGGGCGTTGACCGAAGCCACGTTGGATTTTCCTGAGGAAGAAGTCGATTTTCTCAAGAGCATTCAGGCCGAAGCCCGCTTAGAGAATATTCGTCAGGCACTGAGTGTTGTGCAAGCGAGTGCCAAACAGGGCAAGCTTCTACAAGATGGATTAACGGTCGTGCTGATTGGTCAGCCCAATGTGGGCAAGTCTTCGTTGCTTAATGCGCTAGCGGGCGAAGATCTGGCCATCGTGACGCCGGTGGCTGGCACCACTCGTGATGTGGTGCGTGCCCATCTGCAGATTGAAGGCGTGCCGCTGCACGTGATTGATACAGCCGGGTTGCACGACACAACCGATGAAGTCGAAAGTCTCGGTATAGAGCGCACCTGGAAAGAAATTGAAAAAGCCGACGTCGCAGTGTTGCTCACCGATGCGCAACACGGGTTAACAGCGGCCGAAGAAGTCATCATCGCGCGACTGCCTGAGGGCACGACGCGAGTGATGGTCCAAAACAAGATTGATCTGGCGGCAGGCGCCGTTACTAGTGCTGATGTGGTGGCCATTTCTGCCAAAAAGGGCACGGGCGTTGATCAGCTGCGCGCCCGATTGTTACAGATCGCTGGTTGGCAACCGGGCGAGAGCTTGTTTATCGCCCGCGAGCGCCATCTACGCGCACTCAGCGAGGCTGCCGAACACTTGGCAACGGCCGCCGCCGCCTTGCCCGCGTTAGAAATTTTTGCTGAAGAGTTAAGGCTGGCCCATAAAGCACTGCAAAGCATTACGGGTGAATACACGCCGGATGATTTGCTCGGCGCGATATTCTCAAAATTCTGTATTGGTAAGTAAAGATTGCTTTCATAGCATGAGAAATTGGTATTAAATTGCTTTAAGGTATTCTGCAGAGGGTGGTTTCCCACTGTGGTGAAAAAGACGTTAATCAACCAGGAGTTCGCATGCGCGCGATTGTTTTGAGCTTTTTTTTGGTTGCGGGAACAGCACTGGCCGGTCCGGATGATCCCTCCAAGTTTGATCCTTCGGCTCTGGGTGCCCAAAAAGCGGTATACCAGTTCAATTTAGAGCGTCCGGAAGATCTCAATCAGGCGCTGGGTTATATCAATAACCATCTGAACAGCCTAAAAGAATATGGTGATGTAAAGAATTCGCACTTGGTTGTTGTGGCGCATGGCAATGAGCTGCATGCTTTTTCGCGTTTAAATCGGGCAGCGTATCCCGATTTGTATGACCGCCTCAAGGCGCTCACGGATCAAGGGGTGTCGTTCCGTATTTGTAAAAACGCGGCGGCATTCCGCGGATACAAGCCAACGGATTTTTATGATCAGGTGACGGTGGTCCCCGCTGCCATGACCGAATTACCTAAATGGGAAGCCAAGGGCTACAGCTACATCTCGGGCGGCGTGGTGAATCGAACCAAGCGCGCTGAATTTCTGCAAAAGCATCCTGAGGTTATGGACTGACGATGTCTTTGAGATTGCGCCATGTAATGGCAGCGCTAGCGGGTGCTGCGGTTCTGAGTGGTTGTGCGCCATCACTCTTTCCCGTGGAGATGCCGGTAACGGCATCGTTAAGCGACTCGGGTGGCACGGCTTCGTTGATTCCATATCAACCGCTGGTGGTGCGCTTGCCGGCAAACCCCAGCACCGGGTATAGCTGGCGCTATGTGGTGGCGGGCGATGATGTGCTGCGTCTAGATACGATTAACGGCGTAGCGCCTGCGCCCAATGGTATGGTGGGTGTAGCCGGTGAAGAAGTGTGGTCGTTTCGTGCACAGGGTACGGGCCGTGCTGTGCTGACCTATGTGTATGAGCGCTCGTGGGAACAGAATACGCCGCCCGCAAAAATCTTTACGCTGTTTGTGACGGTGTCGCCCGGGCAGTAAGCCAATTTAAAACGCCGTGCCCAGCGTATCGTCCTGTCGCCAAGCATGCGGTCAGTAGATAACCACCGGTGGGCGCTTCCCAATCCAGCATTTCTCCGGCTGCAAAAACACCGGGCAGCTTTTTGATCATGAGGTTTTGATCAAGATCATCGAAGCAGAGGCCGCCCGCAGTGCTAATGGCCTCTGCTATGGGCCGCGGGGCATGCACGGTAATTGGTAGGGCCTTGATAGTTGCGGTCAGCGTTTTTAAGTCGTTGATCTGTTCTTTGCCCAGTACCTCGTAGAGCAGTGCTGTTTTAACTGCGCTGAAACCCAGTGCGGATTTGAGATAGCTCGATAAGGATTTGCTGCCGCGCCGGCAGAGTGCATCCAGAATTTTTTTAGGCGTCCGCTCAGGCGCCAGATCAATCGTGAAAGTGGCGTAGCCTGTGGCATTGATCGTTTCGCGCAGCGGACGGCTCAGCGCATAGATCAAACTGCCTTCAAT
>CAZGHR010000100.1:0-2884 GCA_964525545.1 uncultured Dechloromonas sp. | reverse complement strand
GTGTTGGTGATCTTGGGTACGCGGTTCTGCACGTCCTGGTAGCCCTTGCCGTAGTAAGCGCCGGAAGTCGTTTCCACCAGTTTTACATCCTTGGCGGTGGTAGCGTATTCCGGAATCTTGGCAGCGGTGTCCAGCATCATGGTGGCCAGTTCGCGTACCGAGTAGTTGTTCACCGGGTTGCCGATGTTGTAGATCTTGCCGTTGGCGATATCGTCTTTGTTGGCGATGATGCGCACCAGAGCGTCGATACCGTCGTCAATGTACGTGAAGGCGCGCTTCTGCGTACCACCGTCGACCAGGCTGATTGGTTCACCGCGGACGATGTGGCCGAGGAATTGCGAGACCACGCGCGAAGAACCTTCTTTCGGCGTGTGAATGCTGTCGAGGCCTGGGCCGATCCAGTTGAACGGACGGAACAGGGTGTAACGTAGACCTTCTTGCTGGCCGTAACCGGCAATCACGCGATCCATCAGCTGCTTGGCGCAAGCGTAGATCCAGCGTGGCTTGTTGATCGGGCCGTACGACAGTTGCGAGTTTTCCGGGTCGAATTCGCTGTCGCTACACATACCGTAGACTTCTGACGTCGACGGGAAGACCAAGTGCTTGCCGTACTTAACGGCCGAGCGAACGATCGGCAGGTTGGCTTCGAAATCCAGTTCGAATACGCGCAGCGGCTGCTGTACGTAAGTAGCCGGGGTAGCGATGGCTACCAGCGGCAAAATCACATCACACTTGCGAACGTGGTACTCGACCCATTCCTTATTGATGGTGATGTCACCCTCGAAGAAGTGCATGCGCGGATTGCCGATAACATCAGCCAGGCGGTCAGCCTGCATGTCCATGCCATAGACTTCCCAGTCGGTCGTTTCCAGGATGCGCTTGGAAAGATGGTGGCCGATGAAGCCGTTGACGCCGAGGATGAGGACTTTTTTCATAGTGTGGTCGGGTCGAAAGTAGTTGGTGTGAATTCGGTAAGCTCAACCGCCATCTTATCACCGCAGATCCCAATTACCTTAGAACCTGTGCGGTAAATGCCGGGAGCCCGGTCAAAAGTGCCTTCCATGCGGCGGGCGGCGTTGATCGTGATGCGTTCGGTACCCTGAGCGGTTGCTACATCGGTAAAGGCGCCCGGGTAGGGTGGGGCGACGGCGCGGATCAGGTTGTAGACCTGTTGCGCGGTCTGTTCCCAGTGAATGCGGCCATCTTCGGGCTTGCGGCCACCGAAATAGCTGCCTTCAGCCAGATTATTCGGGCTGCGGGGTACATTACCCTTAAGCAGCTGGGGCAATACACCTTTTAGGGTTTCGGCAGCGGAGGCGGTGACGTTTGCAAAGACTTCGCCGGCGGTTTCGTCCGGGCCAATCGGCACGGCCCGCTGGGCAACGATATCGCCGGCATCCGGCTTTTCAGCCATCACATGCAGGGTGGCGCCGGTTTCGGTTTCGCCATGTAGTACGGCCCAGTTGATGGGCACGCGGCCACGATACTTGGGCAGCAGGGAGCCGTGCATGTTAAGCGGGGCGATCTTTGCCAGATTCAGCACCGACATGGGAATCATCTGCCGGTAATAGAACGAGAAGATGTAATCTGGGGCAATGGCGGCGATGCGCGCCTGAACGTCGGGTTCGCTGGCGGATTCGGGTGTGATGACCGGGATGTTTGCTTTGGCAGCAAGCTCGGCAACGCTGGTGAACCAGATGCGTTCGTTCGGGTCATCGGTGTGCGTGATCACGAGCTGCACATCCACGCCACCATCGAGTAAGGCCTGCAGACAGCGGGCACCGACCTCGTGATACGCAAAAACGACGGCTTTCATGCGCTTAGCGATCCTGTTCCAGAATGGCCTGGATCACAAAGCGCGGGCGCCCACGGACCTGTTCATAAATGCGTCCGATGTATTCACCGAGCAGGCCCACACCGAAGAGCAGCACACCGATCAGGGCAAAGATCAGGGCGAACAGGGTGAAAACCCCTTCAACTTCGGCGCCGAAGACAAAACGGCGAACCAGCAGCAGGAAGAAGAGTGCGGTGGAACCGATGGCCAGCAGCACGCCAAGCAGTGAGAAGGCCTGTAGCGGCATGGTAGAGAAGCCGGTGACCAGATCGAAGTTCAAGCGGATCAGGCTGTATAGCGAATACTTGGATTCGCCGGCAAAGCGCTCTTCGTGTTTGACTTCAATTTCAATCGGACGGTTGGCAAAGGTGTAAGCCAGTGCCGGGATGAAGGTGCGGCCTTCTTCACACTGGTTCAGCATCTGCACGACGTCACGGCTGTAGCCGCGCAGCATGCAGCCCTGATCGGTCATGGTGATGCGCGTAATTTTTTCGCGCAGGTTGTTCATGGCGCGCGAGGCGTGGCGGCGGAACCAGGTGTCCTGACGGTTCTGGCGGATGGTGCCAACGTAGTCGTAACCTTCGCGCAGCTTGGCTAGCAGATTGCCGATTTCTTCAGGGGGGTTCTGCAGGTCGGCGTCGAGCGTAATGATCGATTGGCCACGGGCCTGCGAGAAGCCGGCCATGATGGCCATATGCTGACCATAGTTGCCGTTAAAAAGCACAACGCGGGTGACGTCCGGGCGCTTGCGGTACTGATCCGACAGAATCAGGGGTGAACGGTCGCGGCTGCCATCATTAATAAAGATCACTTCATAGCGGGCGTGCAGGGCATCGAGCGCCGGGTAGAGGCGATCGAACAGCGTTTGTAGACCCGCTTCTTCGTTGTATACCGGAATGATGACGCTTAACTCAGGTGGCTCCACGGCAGGGTTACCAGCCGGTACGTTGAGATCCAGTCCGCTTTGCCCGTTCAGTTGCTGGGTCTGTTGGTCGTTAGTCTGTTCGCTCATTTCAGGTGGGTCTCCAGCACGTGTGCCACGGCGGCAAC
>CAZGHR010000099.1:0-2901 GCA_964525545.1 uncultured Dechloromonas sp. | reverse complement strand
CAAGCTTTCGGTAGCCAGCCCATTGCAACGATCTATCTGGGATTTGAATCGAGCTTTCGCCTGCCCGCGCCTTTGTTACAAATTACAGGGCCTACGCCGGAAGATGCACGCGTGTGGGCAATGGATCGGGCTCATTGTGGTGAGGCGGGTGTAGTCGCCATCTCACTATCGGCCGATGGCCCCTGGCATTCGCTCAGCGGCGAGGCTCTCACTCAAGCCTGCCTCAGCGCTTTGCAGGGGGCGGTTAACAACCTGCCCCCCTGTCTCTGGCAAAAGGCCGTTACTGTACAACGTGCCACTTATGCAGCGACACCCACAGCCGTAATTGCCGAGGCTGATTTAACCCCCTTACCCGGTTTACATCTCGCGGGCGATTGGACACACCCAGTGTATCCAGCGACGCTGGAAGCGGCGGTCAGTTCTGGTTTTGCCGCAGCTCAACGCATCATGCAAGCAGAGACCTGATCAAGACCCCGGTTTTTCGTTAGAATCTAGTCATCATGACGATTTGGGCAATAGGCGATATCCAGGGTTGTTTCGACCCGCTGCAGAGATTACTGGACAAGTGCCGCTTTGACCCGGCACAGGATCAGCTGTGGATGGTGGGCGACCTGGTGAATCGTGGCCCACACTCGCTGGAAACATTGCGTTTCATGCGCAGCCTGGGTAAATCGGCCGTTACCGTTTTAGGCAACCATGATCTTTATCTGCTCATGGTGGCGGCAGATGCTGTGCCACGCCGCGGCAAAGACGATACGCTGGATCCGATTTTTGCCGCACCGGATGTGGCCGATCTGCTCGATTGGCTCAAGGCACAACCACTGGCCCATGCCCAGACGCTGGATGGTCAGCGCTACGTAATGGTGCACGCCGGGTTGCTGCCCGAGTGGACCGTCGATGATGCCCTTGCATTAAGTAATGAAGTGTCGAGCCATTTACGCGGACCCGATTTCGGCGCATTCCTGCTTTCTCTCTGGGGCGATACCCCGCTGGGCTGGCGAGATGGTTTGAACGAACTGGATCGTGCCCGGGTGATTGTGAACGCCATGACCCGCATGCGCTTCTGTACGCGTGAAGGTTTAATGGATCTAAAGATCAAGGGCAAACCGGAAAACGCACCCGCAGGCCATGTACCCTGGTTTGAAGTGCCGGGGCGGAAAACAGCGAAAGACACGCTCGTGGTAGGTCACTGGTCTGCACTGGGTCTGAAGATGACGCCTAACCTGGTGGCGCTGGATTCCGGTTGCCTGTGGGGCGGTCATTTAACGGCGGTAAGCCTGCCAGAACGCGAAGTCATGCAGGTGTCCTGTACAAGCTGCAGATAATTGGTTCTGTTTGATCCAGGTCAAATTTATGCCCGGAATGCTGTCTGATTTGAGCGTAGAATTAGTCTAGTGCAGTGCATCATTCCATTGTCATGAATGGTGCATCAATTGGCTGGAAGAGATCATCATGCTTGAAGAACATTATCTAAAACCCCTGTTTGAACCCGAGAGCGTTGCGGTCTTCGGTGCCAGCGATCGCGAGAATTCTGTTGGCCAGGTGCTCTTCCGCAACCTGTTACAAACCGGTTTCGGTGGGCGTCTGTTCCCGATTAATCCGAAGCATGATTCGGTGCAGGGTCAGGAAACATTCAAGTCACTGCACGATGTACCAGGTCGAGTTGATCTGGCCATTATCTGTACCCCGGCAATGAGCGTGCCCGGCATCATCGAACAATGTGGTGAGCGAGGCGTTCGATTTGCACTGATTGTTTCGAGTGGCTTTGCCGAGCGCGGCCATGCCGGTGCTGCCCTAGAGCGCAAAGTACTGGAAATTGCCCGTAGTTATAGCGTGCGCATTCTGGGTCCGAACAGCCTGGGCATCATGCGTCCGCCTAGCCGCTTGAACGCCACGTTTACCCAAGAACGTGCCCATGAGGGCAAGATGGCACTGGTGTCACAATCCGGCGCCATCTGTTCGGCCATTCTGGACTGGGCGTTGCCCAACAATGTGGGCTTCTCGTCAGTCGTCTCGCTCGGCCGTTCCAGTGATATCGACTTCGGTGAGATTCTCGATTACCTGGTGCACGATCCGCGTACGCATTACATCCTGCTGTACATCGAAGGTATTCAGAACGCCCGACTCTTCTTGTCGGCGCTGCGTTCAGCCGCCCGCATCAAACCGATTCTGCTCTACAAGACCGGTCGTTTTGCTTCAGGCACTGCAGCCGCCCTCACCCACAGCGGTATCCGCAGTGGGTCGGACACCGTATTCGATATGGCGGTACGCCGTGCCGGTGTGGTGCGTGTTAATAGTATTATCCAGCTGATTGAAGGTGCTAAGGCGCTGAATGATCGCCTGCAACCGAAGGGCAAACGTCTGGCCATTATTACCAATGGTGGCGGCCCGGGTGCCATTGCGGCAGACCGCGCCAGTGAGGCAGGGATCCCTCTAGCCGAACTGCAGGAAGGCACAATCCAGGCACTGAATAAAGTGTTACCGACAACCTGGTCACATGCCAACCCGATTGATATTGGCGGTGATGCCACAGCCGATCGCTATCGCGATGCCATTAGCCTGACAGCAGCAGATGACGCTGTAGATGGCTTACTGGTTGTGCTAACACCGCAAGCCATGACGAACCCACAGGCAGTTGCGGAAGCACTGGTCGAGCTTTCTAAAGATTTAACCAAACCACTCATTGCCTGCTGGATGGGTGAAGAGCACACCCGTGCCGCGCGCGAGTATTTGTCTGAGCACAATATCCCTGTATTCCGTATGCCAGAGTCTTCGGTGGATCTGTTCTCCAACCTGTCGACCTTCTACGAAAATCAGCGCCTGTTGCTGCAAACCCCAGCCGCCAAATCGGAAGGCAACGAGTTGCGCATCGAAGGCGCCCGCATGCTGATTGATGCGGTG
>CAZGHR010000098.1:0-2922 GCA_964525545.1 uncultured Dechloromonas sp. | reverse complement strand
GACTTACCTAGTGCTGCGTAGGACTGTGCCTGGAGCAGATACAACTTAGGATCGTTACCATAACTACGCAAGCGGGTATCCAGGATCTGAATCGCTGCTTCATTCTGGCCTTGTAATTGCAGCACATTGACCAAACCCAGGACGACCGCCTCGTCAGTCGGGTAGCGCTTATAGGCCTCGCGATAGATACCTGTCGCCCCGGCCAAATCTTTTTCCGACAATTTGATTTCGGCCGCCAAGGTATCAAACATCGGATTGGCTGGCGCTAGTTTTCTGGCTTGCGCCAGCGACTTCTCCGCATCAGAAATCCTTCCCTGACGCATTTGTGCACGGGAGATGCCGTACCAGACAGCAGATTCATGTGCAAAACGACGCTCTTTCAACTGCGTTTCGAACTCAGCCAGCGCATCTTGCGGTGCAAATTCCATAACGCGCAACTTAGCCCGTACAAGATAAAACTCGAGGCTATCTCTGACCTGTTTATAGGGCGCATTATGCGCACGCCCCTGCATATCCGAAATACGCTCCGTGGTTAGCGGGTGTGTTCTTAAATAAACCGGCGCATTGTTTTCATAAATGGCCGTTGATTTTTGCAGCCGTTCAAAGAAGTCGGCCATCCCCTTGGGGTCATAACCTGCTTTAGTCAGCGTTGTATAGCCAACCCGATCTGCTTCACGTTCAAAATCCCGCGAGTAACCCAACTGGTTCTGAATGTTGGCCGCCTGAATCGCCTGCCCGGCACCTTGTGCCATCTGACCCGTATTGCCCCCGGCGCGCGCCGCCAGGATAAGCAAAGCCAGACTGGCCAACGAAGACATGGTCTGATTCTGTGCCGCCATGATGCCTCGCGCCAGGTGCTGCTGAATCACATGGGAGACCTCGTGCGCCAACACCCCGGCAAACTCGGATTCGGTGCGGGCTGCCAGCAACAAACCCGTATTAACGCCAACGTAACCACCAAAGGTCGCAAACGCATTGATCTGGCGATCACGCAATACAAAGAAGGTAAACCGCCCATTGGGGTCTGCGCTGGCAGAGACCAACCTACGGCCGACACGATTTACGTAACCGGCAATTTCCGGATCGTCGATATAACTGGGCTCGCGCAGACGTATTTCATTGTAAAACTCGGCACCCAGCTTACGTTGCAGCTGAGGCGGCAAAACTTCGTGTGCAGCATCACCCAGTTCGGGCAACTCACTGGCCGCGGCAAAGCCCTGCACCGACGTGCTGGCCACTACCAGTGCCAGGACAAGTGAAAACGTTCTCTTTATTGCGCGCATACGCACATGATACCCAACAAAGAAAAAGCCCGCCTTGCGGCGGGCCTTTTCTTGATGGGGCTGATGTCACAAGGACACAGCCCGCATCCGCATTAAGCGCGGCCGATGTTAGCGGCTTGCTTACCCTTAGGGCCGTCGACCACGTCGAAAGAAACGCGTTCGCCTTCTTTCAGGGTCTTGAAACCATTCATGGTAATTGCGGAGAAATGGGCGAACAGATCTTCACCGCCGCCGTCCGGCGTGATGAAACCAAAACCCTTTGCGTCATTGAACCACTTGACGGTACCTAGTGCCATTTTACTGCTTCCTTCCGGTCGTACTGACCTCTTTAAACTATTTCAGAACGTAGCACACCGGGTGCGCCCACACTCCTCCCTGTACCGGAATTCCGGTATTTGGCTTTTGTACGCGATGTTTTACGCATCGTCAACACATTTTTACATTTTTTTATGCTGCACCGCAGAGGGTCATTCAACAGCCATGCAGGCGTTTTAGGCCAAACCCATTGAAGATTTGTCGTTCACCCCTTAAATTAATCACATGCCTGACCATCGACAAACACAAGAAGGAACAGCACTCCTGGAAAAGGAGGCGCTGGATATTCGCCCCCCACCGCTTTACCAGGTGCTGCTGCTCAATGACGACTTCACACCCATGGATTTCGTGGTACATGTCCTTGAATCCATCTTCCGGATGGATGAAGATCGAGCAACACGTGTCATGATGGCGGTACACATTGAAGGACGTGGCATCTGCGGTATCTATACCCGTGACATTGCAGCAAGCAAAGTTGAACAGGTCGTTAATCTGGCCAGAGAGCACCAACACCCTCTGGCCTGCGTAATGGAGGAAGCCCCATGATTGCCCAGGAACTCGAAGTCAGCCTGCATACGGCCTTTGTAGAAGCCAGACAAAAACGGCATGAGTTCATCACGGTCGAACATCTATTGCTCGCCCTGATCGACAACCCATCGGCATCCGATGCATTACGCGCTTGCGGTGCGCAGTTAGAAGCACTGCGCCATGAACTGACGCGTTTTACCGAAGATCACACACCTGTTGTTACAGAGGATGCCGAGACGGAAACCCAACCAACCCTGGGATTCCAACGTGTCATTCAGCGTGCCATTTTGCACGTCCAGTCTTCGGGCAAAAAGGAAGTGACGGGCGCCAACGTACTCGTCGCTATTTTTGGCGAAAAAGATTCCCATGCGGTCTACTACCTGCAAAAACAGAACATTTCGCGCCTTGACCTCGTTAACTTCATTTCCCATGGCATTTCCAAAGTACCGCGTGATAGCGCCAAGTCTCAAGGCGAGGATGGCGATACCGAGACCGCTGAAAAAACACAAAACGGACCACTTGAGCAGTACACCATCAATCTCAACGCCTTGGCCAACGAAGGCAAAATCGATCCGTTGATCGGTCGTGAAAAAGAGCTGGAACGTGTGGTGCAGATTCTCTGCCGCCGACGCAAGAACAACCCGTTGCTGGTCGGCGAAGCCGGGGTTGGAAAAACCGCCATTGCCGAAGGCCTGGCGCGACGGATTGTCGATCGAGATGTGCCGGATGTGCTGGCCGATGCCATTGTTTACTCTCTCGACATGGGCGCGCTTCTCGCGGGCACGAAATACCGGGG
>CAZGHR010000097.1:0-2965 GCA_964525545.1 uncultured Dechloromonas sp. | reverse complement strand
ATCACATCGAATGCCGACAGGCGGTCGCTGCTGACGACGAGGAGTTTGTCGTCACCCACGGCGTAGATGTCGCGCACCTTGCCCTTGGCAATCAGGGGCAGGCTAGTGATGGTCGATTCGAATAGGGCTTGAGACATAAGGGTTACCGGAGAAAATTAACGAACGACTTGATTTAGTTTGCCTTCGGCATAGTTCAACGCCATCACGTCGAGCGGAATCGGCTTGATTTTGCTGGCCTGGCCGGCACAACCAAAAGCCTCGAAGCGCGCTTCGCAGACCTTTTTAGCGGCTTCGCGGGCCGGTTTCAGGTAATCACGCGGGTCGAACTTGCTCGGATTTTCGAACATATAACGACGAATGGCACCTGTCATAGCCAGGCGGATGTCAGTATCAATGTTGATCTTACGCACGCCGTGCTTGATGGCTTCCTGGATTTCTTCTACCGGCACACCGTAGGTTTCCTTCATGTCACCGCCGAATTCGCGGATCTCGGCCAGCAATTCTTGCGGTACCGACGACGAACCGTGCATCACCAGGTGTGTGTTCGGGATGCGGGCGTGGATTTCCTTAATGCGCCAGATCGCAAGGATGTCGCCGGTGGGCTTTTTGGTGAACTTGTAGGCGCCATGGCTGGTGCCAATGGCAATCGCCAGGGCATCACACTGCGTCGCTTTAACAAATTCGGCGGCCTGATCCGGATCGGTCAGCAGCTGTTCCATGGTCATCTTGCCTTCGGCACCGTGACCATCTTCTTTATCGCCGGTCATGGTTTCTAGCGAACCAAGCACGCCCAGTTCGCCCTCAACCGAGACGCCGATACTATGCGACAGTTCGACCACTTTGCGCGTGGTTTCAACGTTGTACTCGAAGGAGGCAACCGTTTTGCCATCTTCCATCAGCGAACCGTCCATCATGACAGACGAGAAGCCCGAGCGAATGGCACCCATACAGACGGCAGGGCTCTGGCCGTGATCCTGGTGCATCACCACCGGAATGTGCGGATACGCTTCGAGCGCAGCCAGGATCTGGTGGCGCAGGAAGGGCTCACCGGCATATTTGCGGGCACCCGCAGAGGCTTGCATGATGACAGGCGCGTTGAGCTTGTTGGCGCCTTCCATAATGGCCCAGACCTGCTCCATGTTGTTAACGTTAAATGCAGGCAGGCCGTAGTTGTTTTCGGCGGCGTGGTCGAGCAGTTGGCGCAGGGAAACGAGAGACATGGTTTTACTCCGGAAAAAGGGTGCCGGTCAGGGAATTGAAAAAAGCTTAGCCAGTAAGATCGGGGGTGGCATGGTCCCCGACATGAACAATCTTTAGGGTATTGGTGCCGCCAGGCGTGCCGATGGGTTCGCCAATGGTCATGACGACAAGGTCGCCACGTTCGACAGCACCTTGATCCAGCAGCACGGTTTCGGCATCGGCCAGCATCATGTCGCGGTCTGGTTGGCTACGCGGCATAAGCATCGGGTAGACATCACGGAATAGCGTCATGCGATTGCGTGAGCTTTCATCCGGGGTGAGTGCAAAGATAGGTACGCCACAGTTCAGGCGACTCATCCACAGGGCGGTAGAGCCTGACTCGGTCAGTGCCGCAATGGCTTTGACCTTGAGGTGGTGTGCTGTCCAGATGGCGGCCATGGCAATCGACTGGTCGACACGCGTAAAAACGCGATCGAGAAATTCGCTTTCCAGCATGACCGGGTAAGTACGTTCGGCTTCTAGGCAGATACGCGACATGGCTTCCACGGTTTCTACCGGGTACTGGCCGCTGGCCGTTTCGGCCGAGAGCATGACGGCATCGGTGCCATCCAGCACCGCATTTGCTACGTCAGAGACTTCAGCACGGGTGGGGATCGGCGAACTGATCATCGATTCCATCATTTGCGTGGCGGTGATGGCGAGCTTATTCATCTCGCGGGCCATGCGGATCATGCGTTTCTGCAGGGAAGGCACCGCTGCATCACCAACTTCCACACCCAGGTCGCCACGAGCCACCATGATGCCATCCGAGGCGTCGAGGATTTCAGCGAGGTTCTCAATGGCTTCGGTGCGCTCGATTTTGGCAATGATCAGTGATTTGCCGCCAGCTTTTTTCATGAGCTCGCGCGACAGATGAATGTCGGCGGCTTCACGCGGGAAGGAAATGGCCAGGTAGTCAGCGTTGATTTCGGCCGCCGTGATCATGTCGGCCTTGTCTTTGTCGGTCAGCGCCGGTGCAGACAGGCCACCGCCTTTGCGGTTGATCCCCTTGTTATTGGACAGCGGGCCACCCACGTGCACCTTGGTGTGAATCTCGGGGCCTTTAACAGCGGTGACATTCAGAACGACACGGCCATCATCCAGTAACAGGACATCGCCGGCATGCACGTCGTTGGGCAGTTCCGGGTAGTCTAGACCGACGCGATCCTGGTTGCCCAGTGTGCAGGCGGCATCCAGAATGAAGTCGGCACCCTTGGTCAGGGTGATTTTGCCGTCGGCGAATTTGCCTACGCGAATCTTGGGGCCTTGTAGATCCACCAGAATGCCGACCGGGCGACGATATTGCTGCGCCAGTTCGCGCACCAGTTGGGCACGCGCGCGGTGATCGTCCGGCGTGCCATGGCTAAAGTTGAGGCGGACGACATCTACGCCCGCAGCGATCAGTGCACCCAGCGCCTCCGGCGATGAGCTGGCGGGGCCGAGGGTAGCGACGATCTTCGTGCTGCGGAGCATGGAGGGTTCCTAATTAGCCGTTGGCGCGTGCTTCAAGCGCTTCGATGGCTGGCAGGGTCTTGCCTTCCAGGAACTCCAGGAAAGCACCGCCACCCGTTGAAATATAGCCAACATCGTCGGCGATCTTGAATTTGGCAATCGCGGCGAGTGTGTCACCACCACCAGCAATCGAGAACGCATCGGAGTGAGCAATGGCAGACGACATCATCTTGGTGCCACCGGCGAACTGATCATGCTCGAAAACGCCGACCGG
>CAZGHR010000096.1:0-2989 GCA_964525545.1 uncultured Dechloromonas sp. | reverse complement strand
ACTCATAGTCATTCACTTATTACATGGTTGAATAATTGGGGCCGCCGCCACCTTCGGGCACCGTCCAGTTGATATTCTGGGTCGGATCCTTGATGTCGCAGGTCTTACAATGCAGGCAGTTCTGGGCATTAATCTGCAGCTTCGGCGTGCCGGCTTCTTCGCCAACAATTTCATAAACGCCTGCCGGGCAGTAGCGTGTCTCGGGCGAACCGTAACGGGCGAAGTTAACGCTCATCGCCACTTCTGCATTCTGCAGCTGCAAATGACAGCGCTGATTCTCTTCGTGGTTCGTGCTCGACAAAAATACCGAGGACAAACGGTCGAAGGTCAATACGCCATCTGGCTTCGGATAATTGATCTGTTTTGCTTGCGTTTTAGACAGCAGTTGATCGTGGTCAGCATGATGGCGCATGGTCCAGGGTGCTTTGCCACGGAACAAATAGGTGTCGATTGCACCATAAGCCAGACCTCCCCACAGCCCCCACTTGAAAGCCGGGCGAATGTTACGAACACTGTAGAGCTCGTCCCACAACCAGGTTTTCTTGAGCGCTTCAGTATAGGCTGCGGCCTCGTTCTGCGCATTCTCATTGCCGAGCAAATCAAACACGGCATCTGCAGCGACCATAGCCGACTGCATGGCCATATGCGTACCCTTGATCTTCGGCACATTCAGGAAGCCCGCCGTATCACCCACCAACAAGCCGCCGGGGAATGTCAGCTTGGGTAGGGACTGGAATCCCCCTTCGGATAAGGCGCGTGCGCCATAAGAAATTCGACGTCCGCCTTCGAGATGCTTACGAATTGTCGGATGTGTCTTGTAGCGCTGGAATTCTTCGTATGGCGACAACCAGGGATTCTTGTAATCGAGGCCAACCACAAAGCCTACCGCCACCATGTTGTCTTCCAGATGGTACAAGAAAGAGCCGCCGTAAGTATCCGATGGTAATGGCCACCCTGCCGTATGAATAATCAAACCCGGTTTGTGTTGCTCGGGTGGCACTTCCCACAGCTCTTTGATACCGATGCCATAAGTTTGAGGATCCACGCCATCGCGCAGGTTGAACTTCTTGAACAATTCTTTGCTCAGCGAACCACGACAGCCTTCGGCAAAAATCGTCTGCTTTGCGTGCAATTCCATGCCGGGTTGATAGTTTCCGGTTTGTTCACCGTCCTTACCAATGCCCATATCACCGGTTGCCACGCCTTTGACCGAACCATCCTCGTTGTAGAGCACTTCCGCTGCAGCGAAGCCCGGGTAGATTTCTACACCCAATGCTTCAGCTTGCTCGCCAAGCCAACGGCAGACCTTGCCCAGACTGACGATGTAATTGCCTTCGTTATGCATCTGTGGCGGCGTGGGTAGTTTGCGCGCACCCGATTCCGAAAGCAGCAGGAACTCATCTTCCTTGGCTTCGGTAATTAGCGGGGCACCCATCTCACGCCACTCAGGCAAAAGCACATTCAGCACACGTGGTTCAATCACTGCACCCGAAAGAATATGGGCGCCAACTTCAGAACCCTTCTCGATCAAGCAGACGTTGATGTCACGGCCAGTTTCAACGGCACGCTGCTTCAGTCGAATTGCTGCCGTCAGACCAGACGGGCCGGCGCCAACGATAACAACGTCATACTCCATCGATTCGCGATCAGTACGCATGAGGCGTTTCCTTAGAACAGCGATTCTTCAAGCGACAGCACCGAGGCGCTGCCTTCTGTAATGGCGACGGCATACGCTGCCGCCTTGGGTAATTGATGTGCCGCAAAGTAACGGGCCGTTACCAGTTTGGCTTTGTAGAAGTCGTCGGCACTGCCACTATCCAGATGATGTTGTGCAATCTGTGCCGCACGTGCCATCAACCAGCCACCCGTCACCACCCCTGTCAGGAATAGGTAAGGCACAGCCCCCGCCAGTGCTGCTTGCGGATTGCTATCGTAGTTGGCAAGCAGCCACTGGGTGGCTTTTTCGAATTGCGTCAGCACAGCACTGAGTTGCTGACCCACATCACTCAGCTTGCTGTCCTTGGTCAATTCATTGGCGGTTGCGCGAATCTTGGCAGTCAGGGCGGCGGCACCGACACCGACATTGCCAGCATCATCTTTATCCTTAGCCAATTTGCGGCCGACAAGATCATTAGCCTGGATCGCCGTTGTGCCTTCGTAAATCGGCGTAATGCGAGAATCACGCATGTACTGGCAGGCACCGGTTTCTTCAATGAAACCCATGCCGCCATGAATCTGGATACCGGTCGAGGTAATTTCGACGCTGCTCTCGGTGCACCAGCCTTTTACCACTGGCGTCAGGAAATCGACCATGGCCTGCGCCTCTTTAGCCTTGGCCCCATCTGGATTGTGATGCGCGTGATCCATCTGTGCGGCAACCCAATACGACAATGCACGCATGGCTTCGGTACGAGATTTCATATCCATGAGCATGCGGCGCACGTCCGGGTGATGCAGAATTGGCTTGGCCACCCCCGACTTATCACCAATCGGCGCGCCCTGGATGCGTTCACGCGCATAGGCCAGTGCATGCTGGTAAGAGCGCTCGGAAACGCCCACGCCTTCAAGCCCCACATTCAAACGGGCATGGTTCATCATCGTGAACATATAGCCGAGACCCTTGTGCGCTTCGCCGACCAGATAGCCGATCGCGCCCTCTTTCTCACCAAAGGACATGACTGCGGTGGCACTGCCGTGAATGCCCATCTTGTGTTCGATCGAGGCACAAACCAGATCGTTACGCTCACCCAGGCTACCGTCTGCATTCACCAGATATTTAGGCGCAACAAACAGCGAAATACCCTTCACGCCCGGTGGCGCATCAGGCAAGCGTGCCAACACGAGATGGATGATGTTCTCAGCCATATCATGCTCACCCCAGGTGATGAAGATTTTGGTCCCGGTAATGCGGTAGCTACCATCAGCCTGCGGCACAGCTTTAGAGCGCACAGCACTCAGATCCGAGCCTGCTTGTGGCTCGGTCAGATTC
>CAZGHR010000095.1:0-3035 GCA_964525545.1 uncultured Dechloromonas sp. | reverse complement strand
CTATTCGCCGGCAGATTTTAAGTCTGCTGTGTTTACCAATTTCACCACACCCGCATCAGGGCGACATTGTACCTGCAGGAGCCGCTATTCGGCTCAGATATCAACCTAACAAATTCCAGAGCATTTTGGTCGCCAGCAAGGCGAGCATCACACCAAATGCGCGTTTAAGCTGTTTGACCGGCAGACTATGGGCCAATTTAGCACCCACTGGCGCCATAAAAACCGTTGCAACAACCACACCCGCAAAGGCCGGCAAGTAAACAAAGCCGAGATTAGGGCCAGGCAAATCGGGCACGGACCAACCACCCAGGATATAACCGACCACCCCGGCCAATGCAATCGGAAAACCCAAAGCCGAGGATGTGCCAACCGCCTGCCGGATATTAACGTTACACAGCACCATAAATGGGACGGATAAAAAACCACCGCCCGCCGCGACCAAACTAGAAACACCGCCAATAAGACCGCCCACACCCGCCAATCCGGCTACGCCGGGCAATTCACGCGTTGGCTTAGGCTTGATATCCAGCAGCATCTGTAACGATGCCCAATAAACGATACACGTAAAGACAACCGCCATCGCATCGGTCGGCACTCGGCTCACAAACAAGCTGCCAATCAGGGTGCCTGCCACCAACCCGGGCGCCATGGCGCGAAAAATATCCCAGCGAACCCCACCATGCTGATTATGCGCCCGCATACTGGACACTGAGGTCACCACAATCGTTGCCATCGCCGTTCCCAGCGCTAAATGCATCAGCTGGGCATCCGGAAATCCCTGCGCCTGAAACAACATCAGCAGAATCGGCACAATCGTCAAACCACCGCCCACACCAAACAGGCCGGCAATAAAACCTGAACCCATGCCCAAAAGCAGGTAGGTCAGCAACCACCAGCTCATTCAGAAACGTCCCAACCTGCCATAAACCGCCGCATGGCCTCTTGCAGGGCTTCTCTGTCAGCAGCCTCAGCCTTATTCATGGCAGAAAGCGGGCCATGCAGAAATTTATTGGTCAGCCGTGTGGCCATCTGCTCCAGCACCAATTCAGCCGACTCGCCCTTAATCAAACGTTTTTTGGCCAGTTCGAGTTCCTGCAGTCGCAACTGCGTTGCACCATCCCGGAAAGCCTGAATAACCGGCACATGCGCTCTGCGCGCATGCCAGTCGAGAAAATCCCCAAGACGGCCTGCAATAATGCTTTCGGCTTCAACTACCGCCGCCTGACGTGACGCCACACCGCTTTGCACAACACTAGCCAGATCATCAACGGTGTAGAGAAAGACATCATCAAGTTCGGCCACTTCTGACTCAATGTCTCGTGGCACCGCTAAATCCACCATAAACATCGGGCGGTGACGTCTTGTTTTGATCGCCCGCTCGACCATGCCCAAACCGATAATCGGCAAAGAGCTGGCGGTACAGGAAATCACGATATCAAACTGGGGCAAGGCCTCGGCAACCTGACTCAACCGCATGGGCTCACCATGAATCTGCTGCGCCAATTCGCTCGCTCGCTCAATGGTTCGGTTAGCCACCACCATCCGCTTCGGTTTGCTGGCTGCAAAGTGCGTGGCACAGAGTTCAACCATCTCGCCGGCGCCGACAAACAGCACAGACTGCTCAGACAGATCCCCGAAAATACGCTCGGCCAGACGCACAGATGCAGCCGCCATCGAAACGACACTTTCACCAATGCCGGTGGTGCTCCGGATTTCTTTGGCAACAGCAAACGCGTGCTGGAACAATCGATGCAGATTGCTCCCTAAAGCACCTACCTGTTCAGCGGTGCGCACAGCGTCTTTCATCTGCCCGAGTATCTGGGGCTCACCCAACACCATAGAATCCAAACCCGCAGCCACGCGCAAAGCCTGGCGAACTGCATCCTGATCTGCGTGGTGATAGATATAAGGGCGCGCTTCATCCAGCGACATGCCCGCGTGCTGCATCCACCAATCCAGCACGACATCAACCGTATTGGCCGATATATAAAGCTCGGTACGATTACAGGTAGAGAGAATTGCCGCTTCTTCTGCCGCACCCATTTGGCGCAAAGCGCCAAGCGCTCCCCCTACAGACTCAGCAGCAATCGCTACCCGTTCCCGAATCGCCAGGGGGGCAGTATGGTGATTGAGTCCGATAAGGTGAAGCGGCATAGTACCCGGGAATTCCTGCAAGAACGGCGGTGAGTATAACATCCGGCACAGGCTGATCGCCCCGCCCATTAAGGGATTGCGCAACAAATACCCTGCATTGAACACACAAAAAAAGACCCGGGCCGAAGCCCGGGTCTTTTCAGCATAACGCGAGGTTACGCTAAAGCCACTTAGTGACCCGATGCACCTGCAGCACCAATGCCCGTTTCGCAACGAACTTGTTGTGCTGGGTAGCCTTCGCGGTCGATCTGGGCGCGGGCGCTCTTATCGAGCAGCGACACGATCCAGATGGTTGCGAAAGCAGCCGTCATCGAGAACAGAGCTGGCGAACCGTAAGGGAACGGTGCGCTACCCTTTGGATTGCCCATAACGGCTTCCCAAACGGTTGGCGACAGGATGGTCAGACCAGCCGAAGCGATCAGGCCAACGAAGCCACCAGTTACAGCACCCTTAGTCGTACAGTCTTTCCACATCAGCGACATGAACAGGACTGGGAAGTTAGCCGAACACGCAATTGCGAAGGCCAGCATCACCATGTAGGCAACGTTCTGCTTTTCGAAGGCGATGCCCAGGAAAATAGCCAGAACAGCCAGAGCGATGGTCGTGATCTTCGATACACGCATTTCAGCAGCTTGCTCAGCCTTACCCTGCTTGATAACGGTAGCGTACAGGTCATGCGACACAGCCGATGCACCAGCCAGAGTCAGACCGGCCACCACAGCCAGAATGGTTGCGAAAGCCACAGCCGAGATGAAGCCCAGGAACAGGTCACCACCAACAGCGTTCGACAGGTGGATAGCAGCCATGTTGCCGCCGCCCTTCAGACCCTTGGCCAGATCACCATCAACGTAGTACGCAGCTGGATCCTGCATCAGGAACAC
>CAZGHR010000094.1:0-3215 GCA_964525545.1 uncultured Dechloromonas sp. | reverse complement strand
GCCTGGAAGCGTGTGTAGCCGAGCATCTGTGCCGCTTCTACCGCCCGCAGGCCCTGTGTAATAAATGCATTGCGCGCCAGGAGATATACGTACGGGTAAAAAGCCAAGGTCAGCACCAGCACCACGCCACCGGTTGAACGGATTGGCGGGAACCAGGCAGAACTACCCAACCACCCTCGCAACACCGTTTGCACCGGGCCAGTAAAGTCGAGCAGCCCCACTTGCACAAAGGCCAGTACATAAGCCGGCATAGCCAGGGGCAGCATCAACCCCCAGGAAAAAAACTTCCGGCCGGGGAAATTACAGACTGCAGTGAGCCAGGCCAGTGAGACGCCGAGAAACAGCACACCGATACCCACGCCCAGCACGAGCACCAGGGTATTCCAGAGCACGCCCGGTAACACATAGGCTGCCAGATGTTCCCAGGCATCGACTTGCGGATCAAAGAACGAGGCCAGCACCACCACCAGCGGGATAAGCGTGAGGGCAGCAATGGCTAGGGCCCGCAAGGGGCCCCAACCACGCCAGTTCCAGATTGATCCGCGCTGATGCATTGTTAAGGTTATCGGTAACCTGCCCGATCCATCAGTCGTGTTGCGGCACCTTGCAGCTCACCCGCTTTGGAGACATTGATCAGATCCATCTTGTATGGACCCCAATGACGAATGATGGAGTCTGGTTTGACCTTCTGATTGACCGGATATTCAAAGTCATCATTGGTGTAGATGCCTTGTGCAGTTTCTGACGACAGCCATTCGATCAGACGTTGCCCACCGGCGGCATTAGGCGCGGCACGGGTAACCCCTGCGCCAGAAATGTTCACGTGAACACCGCGCTCTTTCTGATTCGCCCAGAACAGGCCGACCGGCATGTTGGGATCTTTATCCAGAGCGCGTGCCAGGTAATAGGTATTCACAATACCCACTTCACACTGACCGGCTGCTACTGCTTTGATAACACCGTTATCGTCGGCAAAGACATCCGTTGCCAGATTACCGACCCAACCGCGCACCACCTCTTCAGTACGTTTTTCACCGAGGGTAGCAATCATGGTGGCGATCAGTGATTGGTTATAGACCTTCTTGGAAGTGCGCAGGCAGAGCTTGCCCTTCCACTGCGGTTCGGCCAATGCTTCATAGGTAGAGAGCTGTGACGGATTCACAAACTTCTTGTTATAGATAATCGTGCGCGCACGAATGGATAGCCCATACCACTCGCCTTTAGGATCGCGCAGATTGGCGGGTACATTGGCGTTTAGCACGCTGGACTTAATGGGCTGCAACAGATCCATGCGGCTGGCGTGCCACAGATTACCGGCATCAACTGTAATGAGCACATCGGCCGGTGACTTGGCACCTTCTGCCTTCAGGCGCTCCAGCAGCGGGCCTTCTTTATCGGTGAGCACCTGGATCTTGGTACCGGTTTCTTTGGTGTAGGCATCAAAGAGCGGCTTGATCAGCTGCTCATTGCGGGCAGAGTAAACCGTGACCGTATCGGCCGCCGCGCTACCGGCAAAAAGCACCAAGGCAGAAACGACTGTGGGTAAAACCCGTGCGAAAGAAATAAAGCGCGTTGTCATATCAATCTCGTTGAATGAATTGGACACCATGAAATCACATGGACTATTTTACTAGGAATAATTCTCATTAACAATATTCAAACGAAGAGATCCTGACCAATATATTCCCCAGGTTTTACACCGCGTGGACAGGCGAATACACCACCACCCACATGCGTTGTAAATTGTTGCAACATGTCGAACTGCGCCATCTTGGCAAAGATCTGGATAAATCCCGTTCGCGGGTCACGCTGATAACACTGGAATAACAAACCCGCATCAAAGGTCATCAGCTGCCGCCAGGGTGGCCAGCGCTCGGCAAATTTAGCGATGCCATTATCGTAGTTGTATGCACGACGGAGTATTTCTGCACCGCCATTCATTTCTGGTGCAGACATAGCGGCATGCGAAAACTCGGCGGTGACCGGATTGCCCTCTTTATCAACCCGATCAAGGTCGAGACTTTCTTTTTCGGCCTTTTTGCCAATAGGAGCGCCAGAAATCTTATGGCGGCCCATGGTTTCTTCCTGAAACGCAATTTTCATTTCGTCCCAGTGGTCCAGTGAAATACGAATCGGGCGAATCACCATATAAGTGCCACCCTGCAACCATTGAGGCGCTTCTTTACCAACCCAGACAAACTTCTTCATGGCTTTAGGGTCAGTAGGCTTCACGTTAATCGTGCCATCTAAAAAGCCCATCTGGTTTCTTGGTGTCGTGTGCTTTTGAAAGCCGCCGGCAAAACCGGGCTGACCCCAGCGCATTTCAGCCACATCTTTGGCTGCACGAGCAAAGCGACGGATTGCGCTTTCGACAACCATAAAATCATCAGCGCACACTTGCACAAAAACATCACCACCCGTGCGTTCAGGAACTAACTGGTCTCCCGCAAAGCGTGGCAAATCAGCCAACGCTTCGGGTTGCTTATCCGAAATACCGAAACGGTCGACACCCTCTTTTTTGAAGAAAGTTGGTCCAAACCCGAAATTAACCGTGAGGTTAGCAAGTCCCAGCCCTACAGCCTCGCCTAAAACCGGATCCGGCTTCTGACGGTCTGCTTTACGGTCGAAACGCTCTGGCTGGCTCATCGATGCCGCAGCGATTTGTGTCCACCGCTGCAACATACCGATCAATTCGCTTCTCTCCGTCGTCGTGACATCAAAAGCAACAAAATAGGTGTGGCGCTGCATATCGTCGACGATGCCGGGTTGATGCTCGCCCAAAAACGCGCGACCACCTGACACGCTAGCCGATTTTGCTTCGCTGGCAAAAGCCAGCTTTGGCCCAGAAATCGCTGCGGCGGCGCTTAAACCGGCCCATGACAACAACTCTCTTCTTGTAACCATGATCTTACTTTCCAAACAAATTAAGGTGCTGCAATTCGTAGCGCGTTGATGTCGTCTTCAACGTAATAAAAACTCTTGCCATCGGGTGCTAGTGCAATGCCAAATAGGTTGCCGTTACCTGGCGGGGACTGCGCCTGGTTGGCATTAAGCCAGTGCGCGTAGATTTGCCGATCCGTCTTGGGATCAATTTCCACGGCCTGACCATTTTTACCGTTCGCCACAATCAAATGCCCTTCTGGTGTCATAAACATGGCCAGTGGCCACAACAACAAACCATCTTTAGTGACTAACCGTCCTTTGCCGGCGCTTGT
>CAZGHR010000093.1:0-3224 GCA_964525545.1 uncultured Dechloromonas sp. | reverse complement strand
TGGCCATCGCCATTGGCCGCGGCGGTCAGAACGTGCGTCTGGCTTCGGAACTCACCGGCTGGACCATCAACCTGATGACACCGGAAGAATCGCAGCGTAAGAACGAGGCTGAAACAGCCACGACACGTCTGCTGTTCATCGAAAAACTGGACATCGATGAAGAACTGGCCGATCTGCTGATCGCCGAAGGTTTCTCCACGCTGGAAGAAGTGGCCTACGTACCACTGAACGAAATGCTGGAAATCGAAGGTCTGGAAGAAGAACTGATTAACGAACTGCGTACGCGTGCCCGCAACGCCTTGCTGACCGAAGCCATTGCTGCTGAAGAAAAGCTGGAAGATGTTGCCGAAGACATGCTGAACCTGCCGGGTATGGAAAAGGCCATCGCCGTCAAACTGGCTGAAGCCGGTATCAAGACGCGTGACGACCTGGCCGATCTGGCCACCGATGAACTGGTGGAATACACCGGTATGACGCAAGCCGCTGCCGTTGCTCTCATTACAGAAGCCCGTGCCCACTGGTTTGCTGATGATGCATCGTCCAACTAATCGGAGAACTCATGGAAAAGAACACCGTCCTCGAGTTCGCCAGCGAACTCAAAATGCCCGCAGAAGTACTGCTGGAGCAACTGAATAAAGCAGGCGTTAGCAAATCGGCAACCACCGATACGCTCAGCGCTTCGGACAAGAATAGTCTGCTGGACTTCCTCCGTGCATCGCACGGCGAAGGCCAGGCTGCGTCTAACCGCATTACGCTCACCCGTAAATCAACCTCGGCCCTGAAAGCCCAGGATGCCACGGGTAAGACCCGTACCGTTCAGGTCGAAGTCCGTAAAAAGCGCGTGCTGGTCAAACGTGACACACCGGAAACCCCGGAAGTCGCAGCAGCACCGGCTGCACCCGTCGAAGCACCAGCCGTTGTGCCGGAGCCAGTGGTTGAAGTCGTTGCGCCAGTCGTAGAAGTTGCGCCGGAACCTGTGATTGAAGCGGTTGTGGAAGTGGCGCCTGTGGTTGAAGCAGCGCCCGAGCCAGAGCCGGTTGTCGAAGCTGCACCCGTGGTTGAAGAATCACCGGTTGCCACCGAAGAAAAACCAGCCCAGAAGCCGGTTAAGAAAGTGGCCGTCAGAACCAAAGCCTCTTTCCTCGACGAAAAAGAACTCGCTGCCCGTAAAGCAGAAGAAGATCGCTACGCACAGCTGCGTGCCCGTCAGGAGCAGGATCGTCTGGATCGCGAAAACCGCGAAAAAGAACTCGTACGCCTGCGTGAAGAAGCCGCTTCCAAACAGGCTGCCCTGAAGGCTGCAGAAGAAAACCGCAAGGCTGCCAGCAATGCTGCACAAGCGGCGCCTGAAGACCGTCGTGACGGCGGTCGTGATGGTAAGAGCCGTAACGATGATCGTGATGATCGTCGTGGTGGCAAGGGTGGTCGTGATCAGAAGGGTGGCGCAGGCCGCGGTGGTAACGCTGGCGGCTGGAAGATGGGCGGCAAGAAGGGTGACAAGCGTCATCAGTCGTCGTCTGATGAAGCGCACTCATTCAATGCACCTACCGAACCGATCATTCGTGAAGTACACGTGCCTGAGACCATCTCTGTAGCCGATCTGGCACACAAGATGTCGGTGAAAGCCACCGAAGTAATCAAGGCCCTGATGAAGATGGGTTCGATGGTTACCATCAACCAGGTTCTGGATCAGGACACGGCCATGATTGTGGTCGAAGAAATGGGTCACAAGGCCATGGCCGCCAAGCTGGACGATCCGGATGCGTTCCTGGATGACGTGGTTGAACACGTTGATGTTGAATCCAAACCGCGTGCGCCTGTCGTTACCGTAATGGGTCACGTTGACCATGGTAAGACCTCGCTGCTCGACTACATTCGTCGTAGCCGTGTGGCCAGCGGCGAAGCCGGTGGCATTACCCAGCACATCGGTGCGTACCACGTGGAAACACCGCGCGGCATGATCACCTTCCTGGATACCCCGGGTCACGAAGCCTTTACGGCCATGCGTGCACGTGGTGCCAAGGCAACCGATATCGTTATTCTGGTCTGTGCTGCTGATGATGGCGTGATGCCACAAACGCGTGAAGCCATTCACCACGCCAAAGCAGCGGGTGTGCCGATTGTTGTGGCCATTACCAAGATTGATAAGCCTGAAGCCAATGCCGATCGCGTCAAGCAGGAACTGGTTGCCGAAGAAGTGGTGCCGGAAGAATACGGTGGCGATTCGCCATTTGTAGGTGTTTCGGCCAAATCGGGTCAGGGCATCGACGAGCTGCTGGAGCAAGTGCTCCTGCAAGCCGAAGTGCTTGAACTCACTGCACCGGTCGATACCACGGCCAAGGGTCTGATTATCGAAGCCCGACTCGACAAGGGTCGCGGTGTGGTTGCCACCATGCTGGTACAGCAGGGTACCCTCAACAAGGGTGACGTACTGCTGGCCGGTTCGGTCTTCGGTCGTGTTCGCGCCATGCTGGACGAAAACGGCAAGCCGATTGAATCGGCTGGTCCATCGATCCCGGTTGAAATTCTGGGTCTGTCCGATGTGCCGGGCGCCGGCGAAGATGCCATGGTGCTGGCTGATGAACGTAAGGCACGTGAAATCGCGCTGTACCGTCAGGGCAAGTTCCGTGAAGTGAAGCTCGCACGTCAGCAAGCCAACAAGATGGAATCCATCATGGATCAGATGACGGAAGGCGAAGTGAAGACCTTGCCGCTGATCATCAAGGCCGACGTTCAGGGTTCGCAAGAAGCGCTGGTGCAATCGCTGGTCAAGCTCTCTACCGATGAAGTACGTGTCAACGTCATTCACTCGGCAGTGGGTGGTATCACCGAAAGCGACGTCAACCTGGCCTCTGCCTCCAAGGCTGTGATCATTGGCTTTAACGTACGCGCTGATGCCAACACCCGTAAGATCGCCGAAGGCATGGATGTCGACATCCGTTACTACAACGTGATCTATGACGCGGTTGACGAAGTTCGCGCTGCGCTGTCCGGCATGCTCTCGCCAGAGCGCAAGGAAGAAACGCTGGGTCTGGTCGAGATCCGCGAAATCTTCCGTGTGCCGAAGATTGGCGCCATTGCCGGTTGTATGGTGCTGGAAGGCATCGTCAAGCGTCAGTGCCGTGTCCGTCTGCTCCGCGACAACATCGTGTTGCACGATGGCGAGCTCGATTCGCTGCGTCGCTTCAAGGATGACGTCAAGGAAGTCCGTGAAGGTTTCGAGT
>CAZGHR010000092.1:0-3345 GCA_964525545.1 uncultured Dechloromonas sp. | reverse complement strand
GCAGCTTGGCTTTGGTCATGGCATTTTCAGCCAGGGTGACCGAGACGGTGTCGTAGTTTGGACGACCATCACCGCCGCGCAGCACGATATGACCATAAGGGTTGCCCTTGGTGCGTACGATGGCAACACGGCCGTCGCCGTTGATGCCAAGGAAGCTATGGGGGCGACTGGCCGAAAGTATGGCGTTGATGGCGATGGTCAGGTCACCGTTCGTGCCGTTCTTGAAGCCGACCGGTGTCGATAGACCCGACGACATTTCCCGGTGGGTCTGAGATTCGGTGGTGCGTGCACCAATGGCGTTCCAGGCAATGAGATCGCCCAGGTACTGCGGTGAAATCGGGTCCAGCGCTTCGGTACCGGCGGGTAAGCCCAGCTCATTAACGGCAAGCAGGAATTCACGGGCCTTGGCCATGCCGGCATCGACCTTGAAGGAATCATCCATGTCCGGGTCGTTGATGTAACCCTTCCAGCCGACGGTGGTGCGTGGTTTTTCGAAGTAGACACGCATCACGATCATGAGCGCATCCGACACATCATCCGACAGTGCTTTCAAACGACGGGCATAGTCGAGGCCGGCAACCGGATCATGAATCGAACACGGGCCAACCACGACAAAAGGGCGTGGATCGCGGTGTTCCAGAATATCGACCAGTGCGGCACGACTCTGGGCAACTGTCTCAGCCGCTTTGGCGCTCAGTGGCAGTTGCTGCTGGATCGCGTCTGGCGTTGGCATCGGGTCAAAAGCCGCAATGTGCAGGTTGCTGATCGGCTGTTGGGTGCTCTGGGTCATGATCTGGGTTTCCGGTGGTGCGTTATCTAACTATTTGTTCTTGCTGCTGGCTTTGGCCAGTGCGGCCGGTGGTTTTTCCAGCGCACTGCAGAGTTCTCGGAATGCCTGAATGCGCAAAGACAATGCGGGCATATGACGTGAAAGGATAATTCTATCCTGCCCGGCGAGTTTAAGGTCACGCCGGTTCTGGATAAGCCAGAGCATGGTCATCGGGTCTGCCGGTGTATGGGCGCCGAACTGGATGACGATCTGATCCTGTGACATGTCCACCTTGGTCATGCCCCAGTGTTTGGCCTGCAGTCGAACCTGGTGCGTTGCCATCAGCGACTCTGCCTGTGGCGGCAAACTGCCGAAGCGATCAATCAACTCTTCCTGCATCAGGATCAGCTCTTCGGCATCATCGCTATTGGCGAGACGCTTATACAGATTAAGGCGTTCATGCACATCCGGGCAATAGGCATCGGGCAGTAGGGCGGGCACATGCAGATTGATTTCCGTGCCAATGCCGAGCGGTTGGCTGAGGTCGGGTGTTTCGCCGGCCTTCATGGCTTTGACGGCGCGGTTGAGCATTTCGGTAAAGAGGGCAAAACCCACTTCCTGGATTTCACCGGATTGGGAGTCACCAAGTACTTCACCGGCACCCCGGATTTCAAGGTCGTGCATCGCCAGGTAGAAGCCCGAGCCGAGCTCTTCCATCATCTGGATCGCTTCAAGCCGCTGCTTGGCGGCTTTGGTAAGGCCTTTCATTTCCTGCACCATGAGATACGCATAGGCCTGATGGTGAGAACGACCGACACGACCGCGCAACTGGTGTAGCTGGGCCAGCCCGAATTTGTCGGCGCGGTTGATTAGGATGGTGTTGGCGTGCGGGTTATCAATACCCGTTTCAATGATGGTGGTACAGAGCAGGACGTTGGCACGCTGTTGCGTGAAATCACGCATGACCCGTTCCAGTTCCCGTTCATTCATCTGGCCGTGGCCAATAACAATGCGAGCTTCCGGTACCAGCTTGGCCAGCCGCTCACGCATGTTCTCAATGGTGTCGACCTCATTGTGCAGGAAGTACACCTGGCCACCGCGGTTGAGCTCGCGCAGCACTGCTTCCCGGATGATGCCGTCCGAGAGATTGTGGACAAAGGTTTTGATAGCCAGCCGCTTCTGCGGTGCCGTAGCAATCACAGAAAAATCCCGTAGACCTTCCAGCGACATGGCCAGCGTTCGTGGAATCGGGGTTGCGGTGAGGGTGAGCACATCAACCTCGGCACGCAGTGCCTTGAGCTGCTCTTTCTGCTTGACACCAAAGCGGTGTTCTTCATCAATGATGAGTAAGCCCAGGCGGGAGAATTTGATGTCGTTCTGGATCAGACGGTGGGTACCGATGACGATATCGGCACGACCATCGGCCATTTCATCCAGCGCAGCCTGACTTTCCTTGGCCGAGCGGAAGCGGGAGAGCTCGACCACTTTGACAGGCCAGTCGGCAAATCGATTGCGGAAGTTTTCGGCATGCTGCTCACAGAGCAAGGTGGTGGGGCAGAGTACCGCAACCTGCTTGCCCCCAGCGACTGCCGCAAAGGCTGCCCGCAGTGCCACTTCGGTTTTACCAAAGCCGACATCACCACAGACCAGACGATCCATTGGTTGGCCCGAGCGCATATCCGAGAGCACGGCATCAATGGCGACAGCCTGGTCGACAGTTTCTTCAAAGCCAAAGCCGTCGGCAAAGCGTTCGTAGTCACCTTCATCGAAATGGAAGGCGTGCCCCTGACGAGAAGCGCGAGCAGCATAGAGCGCCAGTAATTCTGCAGCCGTATCGCGTGCCTGCAGGGCAGCTTTGCGTTTGGCCTTTTCCCATTGACCACTACCCAGGGTATGGATCGGGGCATGATCCGGATCGCCACCAGAATAGCGGCTGATCAGATGCATCTGGGCTACGGGCACGTAGAGCTTGGCTTCGTTGGCGAATTCCAGCACCATGAATTCGGTGTCGCCATCGCCCAGATCCAGGTGGGTGAGGCCCTGGTAACGGGCGACGCCATGGGTCTCATGGACAACGGGGTCGCCGGTACGCAGCTCGGTCAGGTCACGTAACCAGTTGTCTGTGCCGGTCTTCTTACGGGTTTGTTTCTTGCGGCGCGGCGTACCGGCAAACAGTTCGGTTTCCGTGACGATTGCCAGGTCGGGAGTGGCAAAGCCCTGGTGTAAAGGCCCGGTCAGCAGTTGTAGTTTGTCGTCTGCATCCAGTGCAGCACCCAGGGATTCGACGGGATGAACGACGAAAGCACCTTCTTGCAGCAACGCCAGAATGCTTTCCCGACGACCAGGCGTTTCTGCCATGACCAGCACTTTGCCGGCATGCTGTTGTGTAAACGCACGGAAGGCTTCCAGCGGATCTTCACGGCGGCGGTCCAGGCCGAGTGCCGGTAATTCCGGGAACGCTTTCCGGTCGGATTCTGATTCAGCCGTGGCCAGCAGAATACGTGGGGTGTGCTGGATTTCTTTGAAGAAGGTTTCTTCATTGAGGAATAGCGATTCCGGCGGCAGCAGTGGCCGCT
>CAZGHR010000091.1:0-3367 GCA_964525545.1 uncultured Dechloromonas sp. | reverse complement strand
CTGGCCGTGGGCGACGAAGTCACTGCCAAGGTCCTCAAGTTCGATACCGAAAAGAACCGCGTATCGCTGGGTCTCAAGCAACTGGGCGACGACCCATGGGTTGGCATTGCCCGCCGTTATCCAGCGCAGACCCGTCTGTTCGGCAAGGTGACCAACCTGACCGACTACGGTGCTTTCGTTGAAATCGAACAAGGTATCGAAGGTCTGGTTCACGTCTCTGAAATGGACTGGACCAACAAGAACATTCACCCATCGAAGGTTGTTCAGCTGGGTGACGAAGTTGAAGTCATGATCCTCGAGATCGACGAAGACCGCCGCCGTATTTCGCTGGGCATGAAGCAGTGCCAGTCGAACCCATGGCAGGATTTCGGCCTGAACTTCAAGAAGGGTGACAAGATCAAGGGCGCTATCAAGTCGATCACCGACTTCGGTATCTTCATTGGTCTGGACGGTGGTATCGATGGTCTGGTACACCTGTCGGATCTGTCGTGGAACGTTGCTGGCGAAGAAGCCATCCGCAACTTCAAGAAGGGTGACGAAGTTGAAGCCATCGTTCTGGCCATCGACATCGACAAAGAGCGTATCTCTCTGGGCATGAAGCAGATGGATGGAGACCCATTCACCTCGTTCGTTGCCATGCACGACAAGAACAGCCTGGTTAACGGCACCGTTAAGAGCGTTGACGCTCGTGGCGCTGTGATCCAGCTGGCTGACGACATCGAAGGCTACCTGCGCGCATCTGAGTTCTCGCGTGATCGTATCGACGATCTGAGCCAGCACGTTAAGGTGGGCGAAGAGCTCGAGACAATGATCACCAACGTGGATCGCAAGACCCGTTCGATCAACCTGTCGATCAAGGCTAAGGACCAGGCTGAACAGCACGAAGCCATGCAGAAGCTTGCTTCTGACAGCTCGGCTGCCACCGGCACGACCAATCTGGGCGCGCTGCTGAAAGCCAAGATGAACCAGCAGGGCTAATCCTCGAATGACCAAGTCAGAACTTATCGCACGGCTGGCGGAACGCTTTCCCCAGCTGGTTGCGAAAGATGCCGAGCTCGCCGTTAAGGTGATCCTGGATGCGATGACCGATGCGCTCTCCCGTGGAGATCGTATCGAGATTCGTGGCTTCGGTAGCTTTTCGCTTAACCATCGTCCGCCGCGTGTAGGTCGTAATCCCCGTTCGGGAGAGCGCGTCGAAGTCCCCGAGAAGTGGGTTCCCCACTTCAAGGCGGGCAAAGAACTGCGTGAACGGGTAGATGCTGCAGATCTGACAGACGTTGTGAATGCGTCGAACGAAACCGACGCCCCGGTATTTGCCGTGGCGGCCCAGGGATCGGTCAACGCACTCTAAGCTGATTGAGTCATTTGCGGTAAACTGAAAGCGCTGGTGAAAACCAGCGCTTTTTTTATGCTTGAGTAGGGGTTGGGGGACAAAATGCGGATCATTGCCTGGTTTGTACGAATCGTAGTGTTTTTGCTCTTGCTGGGTTTTGCCCTGGAAAATACCGAACCCGTCCTCATTAATTTCTATCTCGGCTACTTCCTTGAGGCACCCCTCGTGGCTGTGTTGCTGGGTGTGCTGCTCATCGGTTGTCTGGTAGGCGTATTGCTTATGCTGCCAACGGTGCTGCGACTCCGCCGTGAAGCCGCACGTCTGCGCCGTGAAGTCGCCCACAAAACCCCGATTAATTCTGTGCCTGGCGAATCCGAAGCGCTGGCTGCCCCTAAGCTCTGAGAGAACCGCCATGCTGACGCTTGAGCCCTGGGCCTTATTGATTCTGCCGTTGTTTTTTGCCATCGGCTGGATTGCTGCCCGTATCGATATCAAACATGTGGTGGCAGATTCCCGCCGCTTACCGAAGGCCTATTTTCAGGGCTTGAACTTCCTGCTCAACGAACAGCCAGACCGCGCCATCGAGGCCTTTAACGAGGTTGTTCGTGTAGAACCCGAAACGGTGGAACTGCATTTCGCTCTCGGTGCGCTTTTTCGTCGGCGTGGTGAGCTGGAACGTGCCTTACGCATTCACCAGAACCTGATTAACCGGGAAGACCTGCCGGTTGCGCTCAAAGAGCAAGCCTTGTTTGAGTTGGGTGTTGACTATCTCAAGTCCGGGTTGCTGGATCGATCAGAAGAAATCTTCAAACGCTTGTCCGAAGGCGCGCGCCGTGAAGAAGCCCTGCAACAGCTGCTGGAAATCTACCAGCTCGAAAAGTCGTGGGATAAGGCCATTGAACTTGCCGAGCGTATCCCGGATCTGGCTGCGCAGCATGAAGTGGCCGAGTTCTGGTGTGAAATGGCTGAAAACGCCTTGATCCGCTCAAAAACCGATGAAGCACGCCGCCATGTGCAGCATGCACTGAGCCTGCATCGTCAGTGTGTGCGCGCCAGCATTATTGCCGGCGATATCGAACGCAAAGAAGGGCATCCGGAGCGTGCCATTGATGCCTGGTTACGTATTGAGCAGCAGCAACCGGAATTCCTGTCGCTGGTCGCATCCCGTATTGCCGAGGTGTACAAAGGCATGAGCCGCCAAGGAGAGGGGATGCAGCTGCTCAAGGGTTTCTTGAGCCGTTACCCGTCTGTCGACATGCTGGATGTGGTGTGTCAGCAAGTGGTGGAAGAAGAGGGTGCGCAGGCCGCTTATGACTTTGCCATTGCCGAACTGCATCGCACACCGAGTCTGATCGCCCTTAACAAGGCCCTCGAAGCCCGCGCTGCCGTAACGCCGGCCGAGCAACTGGCGGATCTGGAACTGGTTAAAAAACTGGTCAAGGCACAAACCCAGCGTCTTGCCCGATACACCTGCAAATCCTGCGGATTCAAGGCGCGACAGTTCTATTGGCGCTGCCCGGCCTGTAGCGAATGGGAGTCTTATCCACCCAAGCGTTCGGAAGAGTTTGCTTTGATGCAGTAATTGGCAGATCAGGGGTGCCAAATCCCTGAAATAGCGCTTAAATCGTAGGCCACGCTGGTAAAATGGAGTCAATTATCCAGCGGGAATCCTTGCATGAAAATCGCCATTGCCGGAACAGGTTACGTAGGTTTGTCGAACGGTGTACTGCTCTCGCAGCACCATGAAGTGGTTGCCCTCGACATCGTTCCCGAGAAGGTTGAGAAGATCAACCGTAAAGAATCGCCCATCGAAGACAAAGAGCTCGAGGACTACCTCAAGAACAAGCCTTTGAACTTCCGCGCCACACTGGATAAAAAAGAAGCCTACGAAGGCGCTGACTACGTCATCATCGCCACGCCTACCGACTACGACCCGGAAACCAACTACTTCAATACCAAATCCATTGAAGCCGTTATCCGTGACGTCATGGCCATCAATCCCAACGCCACCATGGTCATCAAATCGAC
This sequence comes from uncultured Dechloromonas sp., assembly GCA_964525545.1. GTDB lineage: Bacteria > Pseudomonadota > Gammaproteobacteria > Burkholderiales > Rhodocyclaceae > Fluviibacter. The sequence continues at coordinate 6 of CAZGHR010000091.1, read as the reverse complement.
CATCCC
>CAZGHR010000090.1:0-3379 GCA_964525545.1 uncultured Dechloromonas sp. | reverse complement strand
CAGTTAGAAACGAGATGCTCGTCTTGCAGATGCAGATTGCGCAACTGGATAAGGAACTGGCATCCAGCGCTGATCAGCTGGTTGGCTTGGGGCAGGAAAAGGCGGTTTTGGAAACCAAGATTCGCCAGCTAAAGGAGGGCGCCTCTAAGGCCTCGGAGGCAGATAGACAACAGTTAGTGTTGATGCAGGATCGACTGGCCTTGTTAAGCGCCGTATTGCTGCGAACGGATCTGGAGCAACGGGTTAAAGAGAAAGAACGCGCGCTCAGAGAGATTCGCCTTGAAACAGTCAAGCGCACCTGGGAATACTACGATGGGCGTTTTGTGCTCACGCCCGAGGTGTTGGCGAGCGCAAAAGCCGATCTGCAAATGCTCATGGATCGTAGTCGGGATGCAGAACTGAAGGCATTGGCTAATTCGGAAGCAGCTCTGGCGCGAATGAACAGTGCGCAAAGCGTCTTTATGGCGATGGATCAGAGTGGGGCGAGCCCGGGGAAGATCGCTCAGGCACGATTAGCGCTGGATGTGGCACAGGCAGAAGAGGCTGCTGCGCGTAGTGAGGTAGACCGTTTGCGCCGGATGATTGAGCTAGGCGGTTACGGCTTGCAGATCTGGGACGCACGGGCAACGATTTACGCAACGCCCCGGCCCGATGCTGCCACGGTAGAAGAAATTAACCAACGCGTTAAAACGGGGCTGGTACGCGTTCGTCAGGCACGAGATTTATTGCAGGAGTCTTTGACCAATAAAGAGCAGCAGGCTTTTGATTTGCGCGAATCGCTGATGACTGCCAAGTCAGAGCTGGAACGTCAGAGCTTTGCTGCCCGCTTGAAATCGGCAACGACTGAAATGGACAATAACCGACTGGTTTTGTCGGGGATAGATCGCTTTGAGCAGTACCTGCTGGTGTTGCAATCAGAGTTGGGCCTGAAAGATAAAGAACGGAGTTTTGCTGAGCAGGCGATGGCCTATTGGCAGCGGGCGGTGGCTATCGCTAAAACGGTGTGGCACTACGAGTTGTTTACGGTGGATGATGTGGTGGTTGCGGATGGCAAGGAAATCAAAACCATCCGCAGCGTTACCGTGGGCAAGAGCGTTGGGGCCATTGGCATTCTGGTGCTCGGTTTCTTTCTGGTCTCTATGGCGATTCGTGCATCGGTAGGTTTGGCCGAACGTCGCCTCGGTTTGAAGTCGTCTGTGGCGACCATTATTCGGCGTTGGCTAACGGTGATTGCTACCGGCACGCTAATCGTGCTGAGCTTTAATCTGGTACAGATCCCCCTGAGTGTGTTTGCCTTCCTGGGCGGCGCCCTTGCCATCGGGGTGGGTTTTGGTACCCAGAATCTGCTGAAGAACCTGATTAGCGGGGTGATGCTGCTGGTGGAGCGTCCGATTCGTATTGGCGATCTGGTAGAAATCGATAACATCCGTGGGCGCGTCACCTCTATCGGCATCCGCTTTTCAACGATCCATAATTCGGATGGTATTGATACGCTGATCCCGAATAGCGAGCTGGTTGAGCGCAAACTTACCAACTGGACCTTCAGTAACCCGGATGTGCGCCGTGAAATTCGGGTGGGCGTTGCCTATGGCTCGGATCCTGCCCAGGTTAAGAGTCTGATGCAGGGTGCCGCAAAAGAGCATGAGAGTGTGATGCATAGCCCGGAGCCGGTGGTAGTCCTCGATGATCTGGGTGAAAGCGCCCTGATCTTTACGCTGCGTTACTGGATCCGGATAGGCGCTGGCACGGACGGCCGCCAGGTGGATAGCGATCTGCGCTGCGAGATGCTGGAGAAGTTCAGGGTGGCCGGTATCGATGTGCCATTCCCGCAGCGGGATATACGATTGAGCGCAACAGAACCCTTGCCAGTCGCGGTGGTGGCGCCTCAAGAGCGGGGCGCATAACCTTCGTTTTGGGTGTGGTGTGTTTACAACGCCATGCAATTTCTTACGGAATGATTAAACCTGTAAGGGGAATGTAAGCGTGGGTTCGTACCCTTGCTCCACGCGCTAAATGTGTAATCCGTTAGCGCATCCATAAAAAGGAGGAGTAATCCATGCTAGACCCAACGACCGCCAAGTTATTGGCAGATCCGAAGTATCAGGAGCTGGTCTCGGTTCGCAACAGCTACAGCTGGATCTGTACCGTGCTGATGCTGATTGTGTACTTTGGCTTCATTCTGACCCTGGCTTTTGACAAGGCCATTTTTGCCCAGAAAATCGGTGACGGCGTCATGTCGCTCGGCGTTCCAGTGGGTTTGGGTGTGATTCTGTTCACGATCGCTATTACGGGCATCTACGTTCGTAAGGCCAACACGGACTTCGACGCACTGAAGGACGCCCTGGTGAAGGACGTACAAAAATGAAAAAATCACTGATCGCGCTTGGCGCACTCCTCGCGAGTGGTGCAGCCCTGGCCGCCGGTGCTGACCTGGGTAACACCCAGCAGCAGGCGACCAACTGGACCGCTATTACCATGTTCGGCATCTTCGTTCTGTTTACGCTCTACATTACCAAGTGGGCTGCAAGCAAAACCAAGACAGCTGCTGACTTCTACACGGCTGGTGGTGGTATCACCGGCTTCCAGAACGGCCTGGCGATTGCTGGCGACTACATGTCGGCTGCTTCGTTCCTGGGTATTTCCGGTCTGGTGTTCGCTAACGGCTTCGACGGCCTGATCTTCTCGATCGGCTGGCTGGTCGGCTGGCCAATCATCACCTTCCTGCTGGCAGAGCGTCTGCGTAACCTCGGCAAGTTCACCTTTGCTGACGTGGCCTCGTACCGCTTCTCGCAAACCCCAGTGCGTATTTTCGCAGCTACGGGTTCGCTGGTTGTGGTTGCCTTCTACATGATTGCCCAGATGGTGGGTGCTGGTCAGCTGATCAAGGTTCTCTTTGGTCTGGACTACACCATCGCTGTGGTGCTCGTGGGCATTCTGATGATGATGTACGTACTGTTCGGTGGTATGACGGCTACGACCTGGGTTCAGGTGATCAAGGCTGTAATGCTGCTGTCGGGCGCTACCTTCATGGCCGGTGCCGTACTGTTTGCTTTTGGCTTTAGCCCAGAAGCACTGTTCGCCAAGGCTGTTGAAATCCATCCGAAGCATGATGCACTTATGTCCCCAGGTGGCCTGATCAAAGATCCGATCTCGGCAATCTCGGTGGGTATGGCACTGATGTTCGGTACGGCTGGTCTGCCACACATCCTGATGCGCTTCTTCACGGTACCAAATGCCAAAGAAGCTCGTAAGTCTGTGGGTTGGGCAACGGTTTGGATCGGTTACTTCTACATCCTGACCTTCATCATCGGTTTCGGCGCTATCGTGTTCCTGATGCAGGATCCAGCTGCGTACTACGTTGATGGTGATCTGGCCAAGG
>CAZGHR010000089.1:0-3481 GCA_964525545.1 uncultured Dechloromonas sp. | reverse complement strand
TTTCAACGGCAGCCTTACGCGTGAGATAGCTTCTGATATCCGACGACACCGAGTCAAAAGCCCGTAGACCGACTGGTTCATAGGTGGTCACGCGCACAGACAGCAATACGTTTGGCGCAACTTCAATTGCCGCGCTATTACGCTTGTCTTTCAAGCTGGCCGGATCAAAGATCGTTTGCAGCACTTTGGGATTGGCCAGCACGCCTTGCGCCCCCTGCCCATTAGCACTGATCCAACCACTCTCCTCTACCTTCAGGTTCAATGCCTTTGCGACATCCTTATAACTATCGGATTGTTCGTAAACCATATTGCTGAAGTTTTCGGATTCCTTGGCGACAACCTTCGGATCACTCAGCACCACATAAGCCACCTTAACGCGCTCGGGTGTCTGGAACTGTTTGGGGTTCGACTCATAGAACTGACGGACAGCCTCATCGCTCACACTAACTGACTTGAGGTAATCGCTGGCCGACACCATCGCAACCGATACATCCCGTTCCTGAGTCTCTGCCGTAATAATCTGATTCAACTGCGTCTTTGATATCTGTGTGGTTGCAGCAACGCCGTTGATCAGCATCTGCTGCGTCAGGTCACGACGCAAATTCTGTTCAAAGGTCGTCGGATTCATCCCCTGGGCACGCAAGACCTGCTCATATTTGGTTGGCGAAAACTTACCGTTCTCCTGGAATGCCGGAATCTGTGCGATCAATTCACGCAGAATGACATCGTTTGCCACCAGGCCCAGCCGCTCTGATTCAACCAGCAGCAAGCGCTGTTCAACCAACTCGTTCAAAACACTCTGACGAAACTGTGGCGACTCGAACAGTTTGGCATCAACGGCACCGCCCTGACGGCTGCGAATCTGATCGGCCCGTTCACGCATGGCCACATCGAGCTGTTGCAGGGTAATTTTGCTACTACCTACACGCGCCACTTCATCGGTCGAAGCGGCATCCTTGAAGTAGGAATCGATGCCCCAGAAGGCAAATGGCAAAGTAATCAGCGCCAGCAATATCTGGACAAATTTACGGTGTTTATTAACGAGATCAAACATGAAGCAACCTAACGTTAGGATTGAGTGCGGATTTTACGACGAGACATCAAAGGACGGATCAGACTAATACCAAGAACAATCATCAGAACAGGATCAAACAGATAATCCCAGAGGTTATCTGAACCCAGACCATGCAACGCAAATATGGCCAGATCCATACCCAGCAACACCGTCAGGCAAGGCGCTGCACGGCTGCGCCAGACAACCCAGGCGGACAAACCTGCCAGAATCGCCCAAGGCTGATAGCCATACGCATAAGGATCAAACGCACCGGAACCCAGCGCAAAGACATAAAAAGCCACCATGGAAAGCCAGAGGATCAGCCGACGCTTGAGCGGAAGCTCTTCCTTGACCCAGAAGTGAAACGCCTCGGGAAAGCCCAGCCAGGTAAAGAACACGACCCAGGTGGTAGGACTCAGATCATTGATAAAACCATAGACATAGCGCCACAGAATCAGATCACCCCAGGGAACAAACATCACGGCAGCGAGCGCAACGACATAGATTCTCGTGCGCACGTACGGCAAGCGGGCTGTGCGTAAAAACAGGTTATCGGGTGTCATGGTGATACCGCCGGCAAATTAGGCGAGCCCGGATTATTCAACCAGGCCTCGGTAAAGCGGGCATGACGAATGCCTCGACGCAGGTGGGTATACACCAGATGAATTTCCCCTGACCGATCCTGAATCAGCGCCGGATAAGAAAATTCATCCCGGTCATCGGCGCTTTGCTCAATAAGGCGCACCAGCGTCCAGGTACTCCCCTGATCGTTAGAGCGCAATAAGGAGAGCTGATTACGATTACCACCGATCGGGTTACAAGCCATGAGCAGGCTGCCATCCCGCAAGCCGATCATGGCCACCGCAGAATTTGGGTTGGGTATGGCGCGTGCCGAACCTGCTTGCCATGATCGCCCTGCATCACGTGTCTCTGCCCATTGCACCTGGTTATCACCCGGACCAGCATCGCGCAGTGCAGAAACGGCATGCTGCCCATCAAGTGCTACTACAGCTGGTTGCAAGGTAGCGCGCGGCATAGGCATACGCTCTTTGGCCAGAACACGTCCTTCGGGGTCCAGACGTAACCATTCACCATGCTTATTGATAAATTCGTGATAGACCGGCAAACCCAGACTGCCATCCGAGAGCCATACACCGGGGTTACGTACCAGCGTGCTCAAATTAAAGAACGGGCTTGTAACAATACGTTGTGCCGGGGTCCAGCTTTTACCCCCATCGGTCGAGGTACTACGATTAATGGCACTACCGGCCCAACCGCCGTATGACACTGAGACAAAAAACAGATGCAAGCGCCCAGCCTCAGCGACAAACAGTGGATTCCCCAGTTTTCGTATATTGCGCCCCAGTTCATCACCTGCCTGCTGACGGGTCATGATTTCCCGCGCGGGAAGCCAGGAGGCATTTGCATACCAATCTGATTGATAGAGCGATACATCAGCCGCGCCTTCACGGCTGCCACCAAACCAGGCCGCCACCAGATGCACGGGGGCAGCATCCTGTTCGGCTTTAAGCACCGGTAAACGTGTGCCCGGCAACACCTCGGCCAGTGTTGCGGCATGGGCGGAAGGCGTTGGCCGCGGCAAATCAGACCAGGCAAATCGGGCGGGCAAAGCAGCTGCCTGTTTTGCAGCAACAGCGGCTACTGATTTTTCGGGTTCGGCAAACTTGGGGCGTTCAGGGAGCGTTGCCGTAATAATTGCTGCCAGTAGACCTACAGCAAATACTATGGTCGGAAACCAGCGCTTAAGCATGGAATCCCCGGTTTCGCAGGATGAGACGGACGATCATAGGGGCATTTTATCTCAAGGGCGGGTATCATTCAGTCTTTGCTGGCTGAATAACTCATATACATGGATATCCGATTCCAACGCGCTGTCGATAAATATGCAGGTGTGCCCCTATGCGCCCTCTTTACAGCTTGGGATTGGTGTATCCGTAAACTGGGATTACGCCGCAAGCCGGCTGCTGAACCCAAACGCATCCTCGTTATCCTGCTCTCGGAAATGGGCAGCCTGGTATTGGCCGAACCGATGTTCCAGCGCATCAAAGCGCGCTACCCCAGCGCCGAGCTCCACGTGATGCTTTTCGCCAAAAACCGCGAAGTGCTGGATCTGCTGAATGTTGTTCCTAAACAGAGCGTCATCACCCTGAATGACAGCAATCTGAAGGATTTTGCTTCGGATATGTGGGAAGCGCTGCAAAAAATGCGCACCCTGCGTTTTGATGTCGTTATTGACTGTGAATTGTTTGCCCGTGTCAGCAGCCTCATCGCTTATATGAGTGGCGCACCGGTGCTGGTCGGCTTTGAGCCTCATACCCAGGAAGGCCTGTACCGTGGTGGTTACCTCACCAACCCGGTGATGTATAACCCCTATCGCCACCTGAGCTATCAGCTACTCACCATGGT
>CAZGHR010000088.1:0-3493 GCA_964525545.1 uncultured Dechloromonas sp. | reverse complement strand
GATTCGCTGCGTCGCTTCAAGGATGACGTCAAGGAAGTCCGTGAAGGTTTCGAGTGCGGTCTATCCGTCAAGAACTTCAATGACATCCAGGTGGGCGACAAGCTGGAAGCCTACGAAATTCTGGAAGTTGCACGGACCCTGTAAGCATGAAGCGTGGTCCACAACGCGGATTTGCCCGGACGGATCGGGTGGCGGAGCAAATCCGCCGCGATCTGTCCGAGCTGATTCGCACAGAACTCCGCGATCCACGCGTACAGCAGGTATCGCTCACAGAGGTAGAAGTTACGCCGGATTATGCCCACGCCAAAGTCTTCTATACGGCGCTGGTGGCAGAAACCGAACGCGAAGCGCTGGCCAAAGGCCTGCAGCGTGCCGCCGGCTTCCTGCGTCACGAACTCTCGCGCCAGCTGTTGCTGCGCACAGTGCCTGAACTGCATTTTGAATACGATACATCGGTGGAGCGGGGCATCAGCCTCTCTTCGCTGATCGATACCGCAGTTTCGCGTACGGCTGATGATGCAGACGAAGAAACGCCTGCCAAGGACTGAATTTGTCGTTTGAGGATTTGCCCGTCATTCCGCGCCCGGAGCAGTGGCGAAATCTTGATGGGGTTGTCTTACTGGATAAACCGGTTGGCTTAACGTCCAACCAGGCTTTGCAATGGTGCCGCCGTCTCTTTGCCGCCAACAAGGGCGGCCATACCGGCACCCTTGATCCGTTTGCGACCGGCGTATTGCCCCTGTGTCTAGGTGAGGCCACCAAGTTCTCTGCCGATCTGCTCAATGCCGATAAAACCTATCTGGCCACAGTGAGCTTTGGTCAGCGTACCGATACCGGTGATCTCACCGGTGCAGTCACCGAAACTACGGATCAACGACCTACGGCCGATGCGCTGGGAAGCATCCTCATGCAGTTTACCGGGGACTCCGAACAGATTCCGCCGATGTATTCCGCGCTCAAGCGCGATGGCCAGCCGCTCTACAAACTGGCGCGTGCCGGCATTGAAGTCGAACGCCAGCCGCGCAAAATCCACCTGCAGGATCTGGCCTGGTCTGATATCCAAACAAACGAAGCGGGGCAGGTGCTCAAAGCCAATCTCTCCGTACGTTGCAGCAAAGGTACCTACATCCGCACCCTGGCCGAAGATATGGCCGTTGCCGTCGGCAGTCTGGCTCACCTGGTCGCACTGCGCCGTACCCGCGTTGGCGATGTATCGCTGGATGGCTGCAAGGACCTGGTGCATCTGGTCTCGGGCGTTAGCAAGCTGGCCGTATCCGGCAACCCCACCGATGAACAGCTCATCCATGCACATCTGCTACAACCTGCAGACTTTCTGGTAAAAAACCTGCCGCAGTTAGACATTACCGATCAACAGGCTGTTCTGTGTCGGCATGGCAACCCGTTCAAGGCAGAAGCCGGCCAGACACTGGAAGCAGGTGCCAGCGTGCGTATTTACCTGGCCGGTCGATTTATCGGGGTGGGGCAGGTAGACGGCACCGGAAAAGACCAGAAAATTCAGCCGGTTCGCTTGGTATCTACATCAAATTCTTGATATACTTTCAAATTCTTCGCAACCGGGTTTTCCGGAAGCGGTTTTAACCCCTCGGGGTAACCTGAATGTAGCTCTCTCAAACTGGGGCGCATTCGTCACTAAAAGGAAAGTTTGACATGACGCTAAATGCTCAAGGCAAAGCTGCCATCGTTGCTGATTTTCAACGCACTCAAGGCGACACCGGTTCTTCGGAAGTTCAAGTCGCGCTGCTGACTGCCCGTATCAACGAACTGACTGGCCACTTTAAAGAACACAAGAAGGATCATCACTCGCGCCGCGGTCTGCTGCGTATGGTGAGCCGTCGCCGTAAGCTGCTGGACTATCTGAAGAATACCAATCTGGATAGCTACCGCACTCTGATCACACGCCTTGGCCTGCGTAAGTAATTACGTGCCAGCCGTTTGACGCTACGGGCGCTCTCTCTGGAGAACGCCCGTTTTGTTTTTGTTGTTGTCGTTATTGTCGAGTTGTTATTGCTGTTGTTGATTGTTGAGAGGAAGAGAAAACAATGAGTATGTTTGAAATTGCACGTGAAAGTATTCAGTACGGTGCCCACACCCTGACCCTGGAAACCGGCCATGTGGCCCGTCAGGCCAGCGGTTCGGTCATGGTTACTTATGATGACACCGTCGTTCTGGTTACCGTGGTTGGTGCCAAGAAGGCTAAACCAGGTCAGGACTTTTTCCCGCTGACCGTCGACTATGTTGAAAAGACCTACGCCGCCGGCAAGATCCCCGGTGGTTTCTTCAAGCGCGAAGGCCGTCCTTCGGAGAAGGAAACGCTGACCTCTCGTCTGATTGACCGTCCGCTGCGTCCGCTGTTCCCGGAAGGTTTCTATAACGAAGTTCAGATCGTTGCTACCGTGATGTCGATCAATCCTGAAGTGGATTCCGACATTCCTGCACTGATCGGTGCATCGGCTGCCCTGGCGCTGTCGGGTATTCCGTTCAACGGCCCGGTTGGCGCCGCTCGCGTGGGTTACATCGATGGCCAGTACGTCATCAACCCAACATCGTCGCAGATGAAGACTTCGCAAATGGACCTGATCGTTTCGGGTACCGAAGCCGCTGTGCTGATGGTTGAATCCGAAGCACAGATGCTGCCAGAAGACGTCATGCTGGGTGGTGTGGTGTTCGGTCACGAGCAACAGCAAGCTGTGATCCAGATGATCAACCGTCTGGTTGAAGCCGCCGGTAAGCCTGAGTGGGATTGGCAACCAGCACCGAAAGACGAAGCCCTCATTTCGATGGTGTCGGATTTCGCCAAGCCACGCCTGGAAGCTGCTTACAACGAAACCAGCAAGCAGGTTCGTAGCCAGAACCTCAAAACCATCTACGCAGATACCGAAGCCCAGTTCTGCACCGGTGACAACGCAACCGATGCCAACACCGTTGGCAACATCCTGTTTGATCTGGAAGCCGGTATCGTTCGTGGCCGTATCCTGGCCGGCGAACCACGTATCGATGGTCGCGATACCCGCACCGTTCGTCCGATCGAAATCAGCAACGGCGTTCTGCCACGCACCCACGGTTCGGCACTGTTCACCCGTGGCGAAACCCAGGCACTGGTTGTTGCCACATTGGGCACCGGCCGTGATGAGCAGATCATCGACGCACTGATGGGCGAGTACAAAGACCGCTTCCTGTTCCATTACAACATGCCTCCGTACGCCACGGGCGAATGCGGTCGTATGGGCGGCACCAAGCGCCGTGAACTTGGCCACGGCCGTCTGGCCAAGCGTGCACTGGTTCCTGTACTGCCATCGCCAGAAGAGTTCAGCTACACCATGCGTGTGGTTTCTGAAATCACCGAATCGAATGGTTCGTCGTCCATGGCTTCGGTCTGTGGCGGCTGCCTGTCGCTGATGGACGCCGGTGTACCGCTGAAGGATCACGTAGCCGGTATCGCCATGGGCCTGATCAAGGACGGCGGCCGTTTTGC
>CAZGHR010000087.1:0-3546 GCA_964525545.1 uncultured Dechloromonas sp. | reverse complement strand
CGCCCCCTATGGACGATCAGAAGCACCTTTGCCGCCATTGGGACATTTTTTGTAGAGTTATCGATAACTTCGGTGACGCCGGAGTTTGCTGGCGACTCGCCGCAGACCTAGCCAATCGAGGCGAGCGCGTACGACTTTTCATTGATCAGCCTGAAATCCTGCAGCAGCTCATTAGGAACAACTCGACCGGTCAACTCGTCGAGATCTGCGCCTGGCCAGAGAATCAATTCCCCTTCAAAGCGCAAGATGTTGCGGACGTTGTTATAGAAGCCTTTGCCTGTGATATCCCTGATGGCTATCTGCATGCCATGAATGTTGCATCCAAATTAGTCGCCTGGATTAATCTCGAATACCTGTCGGCAGAATCCTGGGTAGATGACCATCATGGCCTGCCCTCACCCCACCCCCGCTTTGCGTTAACCAAGCATTTCTATTTCCCCGGATTTACAACCCGCACCGGCGGTCTTTTGCGGGAACCGGCACTATCAGCATCGCTGCAAGCGGCTGCAACTATCGAAGCAAAGGGACTTACAGAGGCGCTCAAGATCTTCCTCTTTAGCTATGAACAACCGGATATTGCTCAGTGGCTAGATGCACTGAATACTGGCTCTAGAAAAACTGCACTCAGCTTAGCCCCTTGCCCTGCCAGACCACAGATTGATGAGTGGCTTCTCAGTCAATCCCATCATAAAAATCTTCATGTGGAATCACTGGCATTTGTGCCGCAGCATGATTTTGACGCCCTGCTTTCCCAGTTTGATGTCCTGTTTGTGAGGGGTGAAGACTCTTTTGTCCGGGCACAATGGGCAGGAAAGCCGCTGATATGGCACATCTACCCACAGGAAGAAGACAGTCACCTGTTAAAGCTTGAGGCATTTTATGACCGGTATCTGGGTACCGGTGTCCTTTCCGCCACGGAACGTTCGATCGTTTGGCGTTTTGTGCTGGCCTGGAATACCGGCCACACGCTACCGGCATCAGAAACGCTGGCTGAACTATGGCCGCAATTTGTAGCAATTCTGCCGGCGCTGCATGAAAACGCCGTTCTCTGGCGCCAACAACTGCTGCAACAACCTGACCTAGTGACGCAACTCAGGGATTTTGTAGGGCATCTGGTAAAATGCAAGGTTTAGTGAGCTGGTCGCTATTGCTAGTAACCCGCCATCGGATTTAACTTAAAGAAAGCACGAAGAGCATGAAGACAGCACAGGACTTACGCGTTGGTAACGTAATCATGGTCGGCACAGAGCCACAGGTCATCCTCAAAGCCGAATACAACAAGTCCGGCCGTAACGCCGCTGTTGTCAAAATGAAGATGAAGAACCTGCTCACCGGTAGCGGTAGCGAATCGGTTTACAAGGCCGACGAAAAGTTCGAAGTCGTTGTTCTCGACCGCAAGGAAGTTACCTACTCGTACTTCGCTGATCCGATGTACGTATTCATGGACGCTGAGTACAACCAGTACGAAGTTGAAGGCGAGAACATGACCGAGGCTCTAAACTACCTCGACGATGGCATGCCATGTGAAGTCGTTTTCTATGACGGCAAAGCCATTTCGGTAGAACTGCCTACTTCGGTTGTTCGTGAAGTCGAATACACCGAACCTGCTGTTAAGGGTGACACCTCGGGCAAGGTCATGAAACCAGCCCGTATCAAGCCAACAAACTTTGTCATCAATGTACCTGCATTCGTAGAAATTGGTGACAAGATCGAAATCGATACCCGTACCCACGAGTACCGTTCACGCGTTAAGTAATTAGCGCTATTAACGCGCTATCCGGGTGAGCTTTTAACAAGTTCGCCCCAACAAAAACCCGCCGATGGCGGGTTTTTGTTTAATATGATCAGAAAGTTAATGGTTGAGACCATAACGATATGAAACCAAACAAAAATCCACTACACGCGAATCAGTTCGAGCATTATCGGGAGCTTCTCTCCGATGAAATTCGTGCAATCCGGATCATGCTCCGCCACGATTGGCAATGGGTGCTGATTTCTATCGTTGGAATCTTTATCGTTCTATTCCTTTTAAAGCCTTTGCCGCCTGAAACAGTTGTACTGGCAAGTGGGCAACCCAATTCTTCTCTCGATGCATGGGCTAAGCGTTATCAGAAGTATTTCAGTGATGCAGGTGTAAAGCTTGAAATCGTACCATCCAATGGTGCCCAGGAAAATATCCAGCTGCTGGAGAACGGCAAAGTCGAAGCCGCTATCAGCCAGGGGGGGTTGACCACAAACTCTGATGCAATAAGTTCGCTCGGTAGCATCGGCTACATGCCCCTCTGGTTGTTTTACCGCGGCAAAGGTGTGGAAGATGACCCGCATGGCTTTCTGTCTAATGCCAACATCTCCATCAACCTCCCCGGGAGCGGCACCCATTTCCTCATTGAAACACTACTCAAAAAGCATGAGCTATCGCTGGAAAGCCATTCGAATTTTCTCGAACTATCCTCTGCTGAAGGAATCAAAGCATTATTAAGTGACAAGATTGATGCGATGGCGCTGGTCGCCGGCATGGAATCGAGCAATGTTCATAAAATCATCGAAGACCCCAGTATCAAGATCTATGACTTCCAGATGGCACATGCCTATGCCAATCTGATCGATTATCTGGAGGTTGTCACGCTACCTAAAGGGTCGCTGGATCTCAATCCGGTGACACCGAACAGAAACATCAACATGCCCGCCACGAGCACAGTCCTACTCATTAACGATGACCTGCACCCCGCGATTCAGTACCTATTTCTGAAGGCCAGCAAAGATTTAAACAAGCGATACAAACCTTTTTTTAACCGGCCAGGTGGCTTTCCTGCTTATATCGACCAGTCTATTCAGGAAAGTAGTATCGCCGCCCGATTTTATGAAAAAGGCCTCTTTCCGCTCGATCACTACCTGCCCTTCTGGTTGGCGAGTTTCATGGAGCGCATCTGGTTCTACCTCCTCGCCGGTCTAGCGATTATCTATCCGCTAATGCGCTTCTCACCACGCTACCGGTTCGTTCACTTCCAGCTATCGCTGAACCGCGCTTATGTGATCATGAAGTCAATTGAAGAACAACTGGATGCATCAAGCTCGTTAGCAGAGATAGAGGCCCAGGAAGCAGCTCTGGATGAACTGACGCGTTCAGCAAAATCACTGTGGGTACCTGAAGGCGGTAAAGAAGCCTACTACCAGCTGTTACAAAATATCGGCGTCCTGATGGATCAGATCGACCGATTAAAAGCCACCAGAAAATCATTGGCATAAAAAAAGGGTGTGGCCTTTCGGCTCACACCCTTTATTCGGCAAACGCTCCCAGGCTTATGCCGATTCGCGTGAAGCCTTCTTGCGCTCGTGTTCCTTCAGGTAACGCTTGCGCAGTCGAATCGACTTCGGTGTCAGTTCAACCAGTTCATCATCAGCAATAAATTCAATCGCCGATTCCAGGCTCAGTTGCACAGGTGGCACCAGGCGTACGGCTTCATCGGTACCCGATGCACGCACGTTCGTCAGCTGCTTACCCTTGATCGGGTTCACAACCAGATCGTTTTCACGGCTGTGAATACC
>CAZGHR010000086.1:0-3659 GCA_964525545.1 uncultured Dechloromonas sp. | reverse complement strand
CTTGGGCGTGCCAGTGGCTTCTTGCAGGATGTAGCCACCACGACGGATTGCTTCCAGTCGCTGCAGGTCGCTTGGGTGTTGAGGCAGCCCCTGGCGAGAAAGGAATAGGGCTGATGGCCGGTTTTTGGATTCAATGGCATCAATCCACGCTGCAGCAGTTTCAACTTCGTCACACGGGCGCCAGACATTAAGGCGAGGTATGAGGCGCAAACTGCTCACGTGTTCAATCGGTTGATGTGTCGGCCCATCTTCTCCTAGGCCTATCGAGTCGTGTGTCAGTACATGAATTACCCGAAGATTCATCAGGGCGCTCATCCGGATTGCATTACGCGAGTAATCCGAAAAGACAGCAAAGGTGCCGCCATAGGGAATAAATCCACCATGAAGGGCAACACCATTCATAATGGCGGTCATGCCAAATTCACGCACACCATAGGAAATGTAGTTTGGGACTGATTTCCATGAGGTGTCATGCAGTGCAACGCTCTTTTTGCCGGCGGTTAAATTGGAACCCGTCAGATCCGCTGAACCTCCCAGCAGTTCGGGCAGTTGAGCAATGAGCGTTTCGAGAACGTTTTGTGAGGATTTTCTGGTGGCGACGCTGCCTGAGCAAGCAGCGGCCTGATCAAAAATCGTTGTTTTGATGCTTTGCCAGTCAGCCGGCAATTCGCCGCGCATTCTGCGTTCGTACTCAGCGGCCTCCTTAGGATACTGTTGGCGATATCGGTCAAACAGAGCCTGCCAGGCTGCTTCTTGCAGTTGTCCATTGCTGCGTGCATCCCAGGCGCTTCTGATCGATTCCGGGATTACGAATGGCTCATGAGACCAGCCCAGAGCTGCACGTGTTGCTGTGATCTCATCGGCGCCCAGGGGCGCGCCATGCACATCGTGAGTGCCAACTTTGTTTGGCGAGCCACGTCCAATATCGGTTTTGCAAATAATCAATGTGGGGCGCGCTGAATCATTACGGCTTTCGGACAAAGCTGCATCAATCTGAGATGCGTCATGGCCGTCAATCGGGCCGATGACTTGCCAGCCGTATGCGCGAAAACGGGCGGCGGTATCTTCATTAAACCAACCCTCGACATGTCCGTCGATTGAAATTCCGTTGTCATCATAAAGACAGGTCAACTTACCTAGACCCCAAACGCCGGCGAGTGCTGCTGCTTCATGGCTGATACCTTCCATCAGGCAGCCATCACCAAGGAAAACCCAGGTGTTGTGATTGACAATCTCTATGCCAGGTTTGTTGAATTCAGCTGCAAGTATCTTTTCTGCCAGTGCCATACCTACGGCGTTGGTCAGTCCCTGGCCCAGTGGGCCTGTTGTTGTTTCGACACCAGGCGTCATGCCAAATTCTGGGTGACCTGGTGTGATACTTCCCATTTGTCTGAATGCTTTAATCTGATCCAGGCCAATGTCATAACCAGTCAAATGAAGAAGTGCGTAGACCAACATCGAAGCGTGCCCATTAGATAATACAAAACGGTCACGGTCTGGCCAGTTCGGGTTTGAAGGGTTGTGTTTCAGTACATGACGCCACAGCGATTCCGCCATATCTGCCATTCCCATGGGCGCGCCGGGGTGGCCGGATTTGGCTTTTTCTACAGCGTCAATGGCCAAGAAACGCAGTGCATTAGCAATCTCGAGACGGTTTGGGGCGTTCATACGAAACTCCTTAACTGCGGCGTTTTTGATCCATGATCCGTAAGACCATGGGTGTGAAGATCATCTGCATAGCCAATCCCATTTTTCCACCCGGAACAACCAGTGTATTGGGACGCGTCAGAATCGAGTCATGAAGGATCGATAGGAGGTATTGAAAATCAATGCCCTTGGGGTTCGCGAACCGGATTACCACCATGCTTTCATCAGCTGTTGGAATTTCACGCGCAATGAACGGGTTCGATGTGTCAACCACAGGCACACGCTGGAAGTTCACATTGGTGCGTGAGAACTGCGGGCAGATGTGTGTTACGTAATCGGGCATTCTGCGAAGTATGGTGTCTATGACCGCCTCTTGAGAGTATCCGCGCATCTTTTGATCTCGATGTAGTTTCTGTATCCATTCCAGATTGATGGTGGGTACAACACCTACGCAGAGGTCGACATGTTTAGGTACATCGATCTTGTCATCTGCATAGGCGCCATGGAGGCCTTCGTAGAACATAAGATCCGTACCTTCAGGAATATCCTGCCATGGCGTGAAGGTACCTGGATCCTGTTTCCATGGCTCGGCTTCGCCGGCATCGTGTAGGTATTTTCTGAACTGGCCTGTACCCGTCTGACCATATGTTCTGAACAGATTTTCAAGTTCGGCGAGTAGATTAGCCCCTGGGCCGAAATGACTAAAATTGCGATTGCCTGCAGCCTCTTCTTCTTTCATCTTGGCGCGCATACTCATACGGTCGTAACGATGGAATGAGTCACCCTCAATGACCTGTGCATTTAGACCTTCACGTCTAAAAATATGCTGAAAGCTCTGCATGACGGTGCTGGTGCCTGCACCGGAAGATCCGGTGATAGCAATGATGGGATGTTTTACGGACATGAAAAACTCCTGGTCAAGGCGGTTATTTAAAACTAGTCTCTGAAGAGCGAGCGATCAGAAAAGAGTGGGGAAGCGAAATTGCTATCTGTACCGTTATCAAACTCTTGGTGATAGCGTTCCAGTCGTTCGACTTCACTTTTTGAACCCAGAATGACTGGCACGCGCTGGTGAAGTGCATCCGGTAAAATATCGCCAATCACTTGGCGACCAGTACTTGCTCGCCCGCCGGCCTGCTCGATCAGCATGGCCATTGGATTTGCTTCATACAAAAGGCGAAGACGGCCTGGTTTGCCGGGATCCTTGTTGTCTTTCGGATACATGAAAATTCCGCCGCGAATCAAGATTCGGTGAACCTCAGCAACAAAAGATGCAATCCAGCGCATGTTGAAATCTGACCCGCGAACACCCGTCTTGCCGGCTCGGCATTCATTAATGTAGCGCTGGACGGGTGGCTCCCAGAAACGCTCGTTCGAGGTGTTGATGGCGAATTCACGCGTCTCTTCAGGGACCCGAATATCAGGGTGGGTTAGGATGAAATTTCCACTTTCACGATCAAGTGTGAAGCCATGGGTGCCATTGCCCACCGTCAAGACCAGCATCGTCGATGGTCCGTAGATGGCATAACCGGCAGCGACTTGATGCTTGCCTGGTTGGAAATAGTCGTTGGCACTAGTTTCTTGATCGCCTTCTTTCATTAGCACCGAGAATATGGTGCCGACCGAGACATTGACATCGCTGTTGGACGAACCATCCAGTGGGTCGAATACCAGCAGATAACGACCTTTGGGGTAACCCTCTGGAATAGCGTATGGGTCGTCGAGTTCTTCGGAGGCCATACCTGCAAGCTGGCCACCCCATTCACAGTGGTGCAGCATTGCTTCATTGGTCAGAACATCCAGTTTCTTCTGGACTTCGCCCTGAACATTCGTGCTGTCAAGAGCGCCTAGGTTGCCACCTAGAGCGCCTTTGGCAACCATGCCGGAAATGGTTTTGATTGCTGCTGCCACATCAATCAGCAGTGCGCCCAGATCGGCTCGCTGGTCGCGGGTGTTTTCGATTACAAACTTTGAAAGGGTTGTGCGGCCGAATAGCATGGTTGTCCCCGAAG
>CAZGHR010000085.1:0-3786 GCA_964525545.1 uncultured Dechloromonas sp. | reverse complement strand
ATCGCTGGCCAACCTAATTTCTACGGCGTTCTGGCCACTGAAGAACTGGGCGGGCGTGCCAAGTTGCCGACTCAGGCATCGCCAGCCACCGCTGATGAAATCCGTCAGGTCGAACGTCAGCCCGGTATTCGCCGGGCACTGGCCATGTACCGGTTGGATCTGCGCCCCGAAGGCGTAAAAGAATGGAGCTGGGCGCTGCGTGGCATGAACGATCGTCAGCTACTGGCCGCCGCTGAAATTGCGCAACGTAATCAGATCATTGACCGCTCGATCAGCGCGGCAGACCGCACTAAAGAGGAGCACAACTACAAACTGCGCTTCCCGACCCCGCATTCCGACAAGATCGTGCCGCATTCCGATCGGCAGAATCTGGATAAGGCCTGGGTTTATGGCCTGATGCGCCAGGAAAGCCGCTTTGTGACCAATGCTAAATCCAATGTCGGTGCCGCCGGCCTCATGCAGGTCATGCCATCCACCGGCAAATGGGTCGCCAACAAGATCGGCGTCAAACTGGGCCCGGGCGATCTGCACGACCCAGATACCAACGTCATGCTGGGCACCACCTATATGCGTCTGGTGCTGGAAAGCCTGGATAACCACCCGGTACTAGCTTCGGCCGCCTACAACGCCGGTCCTGGCCGTGCCCGTAAGTGGCGAGATGTGAAGCCGCTGGAAGGCGCCATTTATGCTGAAACTATCCCCTTCTCCGAAACCCGGGACTACGTAAAAAAGGTGATGAGCAACGCGGTGTTCTATCAGACAGTCATGACCGGCAACTCGCCATCACTTAAAGTCATGCTGGGTACCATTGCGCCAAAGAGCAGCAAAGGCGATTCAGCGCCAGAACTGCCCTGAAATGGCATAAAATGCTGAAATTAGCGATTAACTACTGATCAGACGATCGACCAAGGAAGACTCATGCTGAAGAACCACAAAATTCTCCTCATTGGTGGCACCGGTTTTGTTGGCCGTCATCTGGCCCGTGCGCTGGTCGAGGCGGGTGTGCAAGTCACTATCCCGACCCGTCGTTATGAAAAGAATCGCGACATCACCATGCTGCCGAGCGTGATCTTGGTCGAAGCCGACATCAACGAAGAGGGTGTGCTCGAACATTTGGCCACCGGCAAAGATGCCGTCATCAACCTCGTGGGCATTTTGCATGGCGCAACACCGGCCATTCCTTACGGTAAAGAATTTGCCGCGGCGCATGTTGAGCTCCCGAAAAAGATTGTAGCCGCCTGTAAGGCCACCGGTGTTAAGCATCTGGTGCATATGAGCGCCCTGCACGCCAGCAATCGTGCACCATCAGAGTATCTGCGCTCCAAGGCTGCGGGTGAAGCCGTGGTCAATGAATCCGGCCTGATCACCACCATCTTCCGCCCATCCGTTATTTTCGGCATGCGCGATACGTTCCTGAACATGTTCGCCAAGTTGCTGCGCACGTTCCCGATTCTGCCGTTGGCTTCGGCCGGTGCCCGCTTCCAGCCGGTCGCTGTATCCGATGTCGCCGATGCGTTTGTACAAGCGCTGACCAATCCGAGCATGCAGAACAAAACCTTTGATCTGTGCGGCCCGAAGGTCTACACGCTTAAAGAACTCGTCGCCTACACCGGTGAAGTCATTGGCTACAAGCGCAAGCTGATTGAGCTTCCTGAAAGCTTGGCGTATGTGCAGGCAGGCTTTCTGTCGCTGTTGCCAAATCCGATGATTTCGCAAGACAACCTGCGTTCCATGGAAGTGGATAGCGTTTGGACATCGGATTGCGTTGCCCCAGCCGGTTGGAATCCACAGCCGCTGGAAGCCGTGGCACCGCTGTATCTGCTTGATAGCGGTGATGCGGCGCAGTTGGCCGAATACCGTAGCCGCGCCGGTCGCTAAGCGTTTTAATCAACCGCACCACGGCTGAGAGACCCTCGTCGTGAAAATTTATGTGGTCGGCGGCGCGGTTCGCGATCGTCTGCTCGGGTTAACCCCAGGTGATCGTGACTATGTGGTGGTCGGCGGCTCGCCGGATGAAATGATTGCAGCGGGTTATCAACCCGTGGGCAAAGACTTCCCCGTATTTCTGCATCCTAAATCGCATGAAGAATATGCGTTAGCCCGTACCGAGCGCAAAACCGGTCACGGTTATCACGGCTTCAATTGCTATGCAGCGCCTGATGTCACGTTAGAAGAAGACCTCATTCGTCGAGATCTCACCATCAATGCCATGGCTGAAGATGACAGCGGCAACGTCATCGACCCGTATGGCGGGCAGCAGGATCTGCACGCAAAAGTGTTGCGCCATGTCAGCGAAGCGTTCACCGAAGATCCGGTACGTATTCTCCGCCTGGCACGCTTTGCGGCACGATTCCCACAATTTAGTGTGGCACCGGAAACACAATCGCTGATGAGGGCGATGGTGCGTGCGGGCGAAACAAAACACCTGGTGGCAGAGCGTGTCTGGCAAGAGCTGTCACGTGGTTTGATGGAGCAACAACCCGAACGCCTATTCGAAGTGTTGGGTGCCTGTGGCGCGAGTGCTGATCTGTTCCCCGAATTCCCCATCGTCAGCGGCCGCCTGAACGCCGCTGCTAGCGCCAGCTTGTCCCTCCCCGTTCGCGTCGCGCTCTGGTTGGCTGAATGTAGTCCGGGCCAAGTGGAAAAGATGGCCGAAACATTGCGTCTGCCCACCGATTGCCGTGATCTTGCCTTGCTCCTTGTGCGCCATCGCGCCGCGCTTCTGCAGCCCGATGCACTTAGCCCTGAAGATCAGTTGGAGATGCTGGAACGATGCGATGGATTGCGTCGTGCTGATCGTTTCAAAGAATTACTCACCGCCTTGCCGTTCTTAGGTGCATCATCTGCGGTCATTCAGCAATGGCTGCATATACAGCGTGCAGCAGCAGAAGTTGATGCCGGTGCCATCGCACTCTCCGTGCGTACCAAAGAACATATTGCAACGCGCATTCGCGATGCCCGGATTGAAGCGATCCGGAATATCGCTTAAGGAAACACTTTGTCAGACAACACCCTTTCTCTTGAAGTCATCAGCCGTTACCCCAGCAAAGGCAAGCGCCGCACACCGTTGTTGTTTGTTCATGGCGCCTTCACCGCTGCCTGGTGTTGGTCGGAACACTTTCTGGATTGGTTTGCCGAGCGCGGCTGGCCGGCGCATGCCGTTTCGGTTCGTGGCCACGGCGGGAGCGAGGGCCATGAATTGCTGGGCCAGTGGGGCATTGATCACTACGTCACCGATGTGATGCAGGTGATCGAAGAACTGGGCGAAGCACCGGTGCTGATCGGTCACTCCATGGGTGGTTTTGTGGTGCAGAAATGTCTGGAGAAACAGGCGTTCCCTGCGGCTGTGCTCATGTGTTCAGTGCCCCCTAAAGGCCTGCTCGCCAGCTCGCTGTCGATGATGTGGTCGCATCCGGATCTCATGGGTAGCTTGTCGCAACTGATGACCGGCGGCCCCGTAGATATCGACTCGCTCAAAAATGCCTTGTTCGCCCAGCCGGCGTCCATGGCAGATCTACAACGTTATCTGATGCTTTCTCAGGTGGAGTCCCAGCGCGCCATTTGGGACATGACCATGTTCAACCTGATCAATCCAGAGAGACTCAATCCAGGGCCCATGTTGGTGATGGGTGCGGAGTTAGATCACATCATCCCTGCCAATCAGGTACGTAGCACCGCTGAAGTCTACGGCGTAGAACCGGTCATCTTCCCGGGCATGGGCCATGGCATGATGCTGGAGCGGGATTGGGAACACGTGGCCAGCGTGCTTAACGACTGGTTGACTGC
>CAZGHR010000084.1:0-3808 GCA_964525545.1 uncultured Dechloromonas sp. | reverse complement strand
ATGTCCAAGTCCTATAACAACACCATTAGCCTGCGTGAAGCGCCGGAAGATGTGGCCAAGAAGCTTAAAGCCATGCCAACCGACCCGGCGCGAATTCGTCGCACTGATGCCGGCAACCCGAAGAATTGCCCCGTCTGGCAGCTGCACGAAGTCTACAGCGACGATGCCAAAAAACAGTGGGTCATGGAAGGCTGTACCTCGGCCGGTATTGGTTGTATCGATTGCAAGAACGCAGTGGCTGAAGGCATTAATGTGGTGCTGGCGCCAATGCGTGCGCGTGCCGCTGAACTGGCCGCAGAACCGGAAAAGATCGATCGTATTCTGCGCGATGGCGCCGAGCGTGCCCGTGTGCTGGCTGATCAGACCATGTCCCGTGTGCGTGCCGTGATGGGTCTCACAGGTTAAGTAATGTCAACCGAAGATCAGATCCCCGAAGAATCCGCGTTGACGTCCGCAGCGTCAGAGGCGCCCGAGTCAGCGCCGGAAGCTGAATTGCCTGAACCGGTGGCTTACGAACAGGCCATTCAGGTCACCGTAGAAAACGGTGAAACGCGTGTCATGCTGTACGGTCAGCCGATCGTCGATATGCCGCAGGATCTGTACATTCCGCCGCAAGCGCTGTCGGTCATGCTGGATGCCTTCGAAGGCCCGCTTGATCTATTGCTTTACCTGATTCGCAAGGCCAACGTCGATATCCTCGATATTCCGATGGCCTCGCTAACGGTACAGTATCTGGATTACGTCGAGGCCATGCGCTCGGAGAATCTGGAACTGGCTGCCGAGTATCTGGTGATGGCTGCCATGCTGATTGAAATCAAATCACGCATGCTGCTGCCGCGCCCGAAAGCCGAATTCGAAGAAGAGACCGAAGATCCGCGTGCTGAGCTGGTGCGCCGTCTGATCGAATACGAACAGATGAAACTGGCTGCGCGTGAAATCGATGAGATGCCCAAGGCAGAAATCGACTTCCAGTGGCTCAATGTCTGGGTTGATAAAGAAGCGGTGGTCCGCCATCCGGACGTATCGCCCGATGATCTGCATGCCGCCTGGTTGTCGGTGGTACGCCAGGCCAAACTGCATACCCATCACAAGATTGCCCGCGAAGAGCTCTCGGTGCGTGAGCACATGGGTCTGATCCTGCGCACGCTGCGTAACAAAGAGGGTTATACCGAATTCGGTGAACTCTTCGATGTCACTGGCGGTGTGCCGATGGTCGTGGTCAACTTTATTGCCTTGCTCGAATTGTGCAAGGAACATTTGCTGGAAATGACGCAGACGGCCGCCTTCGCGCCGATCTACGTACGCTTGCCTTCCGATGCGCCCGAGCAGTCCATGTTCGAGGTGCCTGAGGCGTTTGACGATACAGAGGAGGGTGAGAATGTCTGAAGAACAGCGTTCCCTGACCGAGCTGGTTGAATCGACCGAAGGCGTAGTAACGCCAGGTCCCGTAATTGATGTGGCCGATCTGGCCTGTATCGTTGAAGCCGCTTTGCTGGCATCGACTGCGCCGCTGGATATGGTGCATTTGCGTCGTCTGTTTGATGACACCGTGGCTGCGGATGAAATTCTCCAGGCCATCGGTCATCTGCAGGAACGTTGGCAGAATCGTGGTTGCGAACTGCTCGAGCTGGCCGATGGCTGGCGTTTCCGCACGCACGCCAAGATCCAGCCGCACCTGGATCGTCTGAACCCGGAAAAACCGCCACGCTACTCGCGTGCCGTGATGGAAACCCTGGCGATCATTGCCTACCGACAACCCGTTACCCGCGGTGACATCGAAGACATTCGTGGCGTCACGGTGGCGACTCAGGTGATCCGTACGCTCGAAGAGCGTGGCTGGATCGATACCGTTGGCCATCGCGAGACCCCGGGTCGTCCGGCTCTCTACGCCACCACACGCCAGTTCCTCGATGATCTGGGGCTGCGTAGCCTCACCGAACTGCCACCGCTTGAAACCCTGCAGGGCGCCCTCGAAGGCATGCCCGGAGCTGAATAACTGATGCCGTCACCACGTAAACCTGCTGCCCCGCGCAAACCTGCTGCACGCCCGGCCGCGCCACGCCGTGCCAAACCGGTGGTCGCAAAACCGGCCGTAGAATCATCGGATTTCTTTGATGACGAACTAGACGATTCGTTGGAAGAAGCGTCGGAGGCACCCGTTCGTAAAGCGGCCGCCAATGCAGGCGAGCGACTACAGAAGCTGCTGGCGCAATCCGGTCTGGGTGGTCGTCGCGAGATGGAAGAGTGGATCGCCGCGGGTCGTGTCCAGGTCAATGGTGAACCGGCTACCCTGGGTCAGCGTGTGCTGCCGGGCGATCGCGTCAAGGTGAATGGCCGTCTCGTTAACCTGCATGGCGCCACCCGTGCGCCGCAGGTACTGCTGTATCACAAGCCGGAAGGGGAAATTGTTTCCCGTAGCGATCCGGCGGGTCGCCCGAATGTGTTTACCAACCTGCCACGCGTGCGTGGCGGTAAGTGGATCGCTGTTGGCCGTCTGGACTTCAATACCAGTGGTTTGCTGTTGTTTACCACCTCTGGTGCGCTGGCCAATGCCCTGATGCACCCGCGCCACGAAATGATCCGTGAGTATGCGGTGCGCGTGCTAGGTCCGATGGATGATGAATCCAAAGAACAGCTGAAAAAGGGCGTTGAGCTGGAAGACGGCCCTGCCGCGCTGAAAAGCATCGAAGATGCGGGCGGCGAGGGTGCCAACCAGTGGTATCGCGTCACCATTTCCGAAGGTCGCAACCGCGAAGTGCGCCGACTGTTCGAAGCCGTGGGTCGTACGGTCAGCCGTCTGATCCGCGTGCGTTATGGCCCGTTCCTGCTGCCGCCGCGCCTCAAGCGGGGTCATTCGCTCATGGTTGAAGATGAAGCGGTTGAAAAACTGATCAAATCGCTGGGTGCCGATGCAGAAGGCCCAACCCGCAATGTAGGTCAGAAGGTGCGTGGCGGCCGTCCGGGTGGCAAACCGGCGCCACGGGGTCGTGCCCAGGCGCGTTCACAGGGTAAAGGCGCCGCGCCAAAGCGCAGTAACACTCGACCTGCGGCGAAAAAACCTTTATAATCGAAAAGTTGCGAATTTCCCGTGCCATCTGGTCATTCAGGCTAGGTGGCACAGCCAGTTGTTGGCGTGATGGGCTTTATGCCCATTTTTTATTTGTGTTTTCCGTTTATTACCAATGAGTCTGCAGGAATTAATCGAATCGACAGTCACCGGATTGGGCTACGAGCTCGTCATGGTGGAGCTGTCGCCGCGTAGCCGCCTTGTGCGGGTGTTTATCGACGCCCCTGAAAAGCCGCGCGGTGTTGACGTGGAAGACTGTGCCACTGTTAGCAACCAGCTGACCCATCTGTTTCAGGTAGAAAACATCGATTACGACCGACTGGAAGTCTCGTCACCGGGCCTTGATCGTCCGTTGGTGAAGGCTGCCGACTACACCCGTTTTGCCGGTTCGCAAGTGCAGGTCAAACTGCGCATGCCGATCGGAGAGCGTCGCCAGTTCAACGGCACGCTGATTGGAATTGAAGGTGACCAGGTCCAGCTAGAGCTGGGTGGTAACACCATCACATTCCCTTTATCGAATATCGACAAGGCTCGCCTTGTTCCCAAGTTTTAAGCATTCCAGAGAAAGGATCCCCAAATGACCCGTGAAATTCTGCTGCTTGCCGATGCACTGGCTCGTGAAAAGAACGTCAGCAAGGAAATTGTTTTCGCGTCTCTGGAGCTGGCGTTGGCCCAGGCCACCCGCAAGAAGATGAACCTCGAAGCCGATGTCCGCGTCGTGATCGACCGCGAAACCGGTGA
>CAZGHR010000083.1:0-3955 GCA_964525545.1 uncultured Dechloromonas sp. | reverse complement strand
CGTTTGCCCATGAATCCGGTATTCACCAGGATGGTGTGCTCAAGCACCGCGAAACTTACGAGATTATGCGTGCCGAAGATGTGGGTTGGTCGCAGAACAAGCTGGTGCTTGGTAAGCACTCGGGTCGTAATGCATTCAAATCACGTTTGAATGAACTGGGTGTGGTGCTTGAAAGCGAAGAAGCTTTGAATTCGGCTTTTGCCAGATTCAAAGAATTGGCCGATAAGAAGCATGAGATCTTTGATGAAGATCTTCAGGCCTTGCTGTCGGATGAAGCGGTGACGCCGGAAACCGAACATTACAAACTCACTTATTCACAAGTGACTTCGGAAACCGGTGAGACGCCTGTTGCCCGTTTGACCCTGTCGGTCGGCGGTGAAGAGAAGAAAGCCGAGTCTACGGGCTCCGGTCCGGTCGATGCCACGTTCAAGGCGATCGAGTCAGTGCTGAATAGTGGCAGCGAATTGCTGTTGTACTCGGTGAATAACATCACTTCTGGCACCGATGCGCAGGGTGATGTAACGGTGCGTTTGTCTAAGGGCGGTCGTGTGGTGAATGGTAGCGGTGCCGATACCGATATCGTCATTGCGTCCGTCAAGGCCTACCTCAATGCCTTGAATCGTTTGCATAACGAGCCAGCCAAACTGAATCCGCAAGAAGGCGTTTGAGACATTCCGGAAATGATCATGGTTGAAACGAAAAATACAACAACCCCAGCCAGTACCGATGATGTGCGTATCGGGGCGATTAGCGAATTAGCACCACCGGCCAATGTGCTAAATGCATTTCCGGTGAGCGCGTCGGTAGCGCAACGCGTCACGGCGGCTCGTCATGGTATTCATCGCGTGCTGCATGGTGCGGATGATCGTCTGGTTGTGGTGATCGGGCCTTGTTCGATTCACGATCCTGAAATGGCATTGGATTATGCGCGTCGACTGGCCGTTGAGGCTGAGCGGCTGTCGGATGATCTGCTGGTCGTGATGCGTGTCTATTTTGAAAAGCCACGTACCACGGTGGGCTGGAAGGGGCTGATTAACGATCCGCACCTGGATAACAGCTTTGACATTAACGAAGGCCTGCGCCGTGCGCGTAAGCTGCTGCTGGATGTCAACACGATTGGCCTGCCGTGCGCGACAGAGTTCCTCGACATGATCACGCCGCAATACGTAGGCGACCTGATTAGCTGGGGTGCCATTGGCGCGCGTACGACAGAATCCCAGGTGCATCGGGAGTTGGCATCGGGTCTGTCGTGTCCGGTCGGCTTCAAGAATGGCACGGATGGCAATGTGCGTATTGCCCTGGACGCGATTCGTTCAGCACAGTCGCCGCACCACTTCCTATCAGTAACCAAATCAGGCCATGCCGCGATTGTGCAGACCCTAGGTAATGAAGATTGCCATGTCATTCTGCGTGGTGGTAAAGAGCCTAACTACGATGCGGCCAGTGTTGATGCGGCCTGTACCGATATGGCCAAGGCCGGTATTCCAGCTCGTGTGATGATTGATTTTTCACACGGTAATAGCCGTAAGGAATATCAACGTCAGATGGAAGTGAGCACGGATGTGGCAGCACAGCTGGCGAACGGCGAAGAGCGCATTATGGGTGTGATGGTGGAGTCCCACATTAATGCTGGCCGTCAGGATCTGGTGGCCGGTAAGCCGCTGGATTACGGCGTCAGCATTACGGATGCCTGTATTAACTGGGAAGACAGCGTTAAATTGCTGGATCAGCTGGCTGAAGGTGTGCGCCAACGTCGTTTGGCATTGACTGACAAATAAGGTGTGATGCTGTAAAACAAAAGGCCCGGATCGCAAGACCGGGCCTTTGTTATTGCGGTTGGTGTTTTAACGACTGCGGGTGTTTTGCCAGAGAATATCGCCCTCACCGCCAGCGCGATTGAGCGTACGCCCTAGTACAAAGAGCAGATCGGATAAACGGTTCAGGTATTGGCGTGCATGTACCGAGACAGCCTCGTTGTGCCCGAGGTGGACGATGGAGCGCTCGGCGCGACGACAAATGGTACGTGACAGATGAGCGAGTGCCGCAGGGCGGGTGCCGCCCGGCAGGATGAACTCCTTGAGCGCCGGCAGGTCTGCGTTGTACGATTCTGCCCAGCCTTCGAGTAAGGTCACGTGATCCTCACTGATGCTTTTGTGCCCAGGGATACAGATTTCACCGCCCAGATCGAACAGGTGATTTTGAACGGTCAGTAGACATTCACGGATTTTGCTGCCGATTGGTTCCGGGAGTTGCTCTGCAAGCAACACGCCAATTGATGAATTCAACTCATCCAGTTCGCCGAGGGTATCGATACGTGGACTGTCTTTGCCCACCCGGGAGCCATCGCCCAGACCTGTAGTGCCGCCATCGCCTGTGCGCGTTACGATTTTACTCAGTCGGTTACCCATGTTCGGCTCCGTAAGTGATTAGGGTTGAGGTTTTTTAATGCCACCCAGCAAAGCGGCAACCATACGTGTTGGGCGTCGTGTGGGCTGCGTGGTCATGTTGGCTGATGCAGGCGCTGAGGACGACTCCGTGCTGCCTGACTCATACGGCTTGGTGAAATCAAAGCCATCTGCAGCCACCTTGGTTAAACGCGGTGGGGTATAACCAGCCGCTGGGCGGCGTCGGTTGTACGCATCACTACGTTCTCTGCTTTCTGGACGCTGGTCGCGTTCGCGGCGGCCTTCAGCTTCGCGGCGGGGGCGTTCTTGTGGTTTGTCCTGTGGCCGTTGTGTATTCAGTGCACTGCGTACGCGTTTTTTGCCGGTGGGTGGATATTCCCAATCCGGTTCGGGCTCAAAGCCCGGCACAATGTTCTGCGTAATCGATTTGTTGATCAGCTTTTCAATATCGGCGAGATAGCTTGTTTCATCCGCGCTAACGAGTGACAAGGCATTGCCCAGGTTGCCGGCGCGGCCAGTACGGCCAATCCGGTGCACGTAATCTTCCGGTGTATGGGGCAGCTCATAGTTCACGACAAAGGGCAGCTCTTCGATATCAATGCCGCGGGCAGCCACATCAGTCGCAACCAGGGTTTGTATTTCGCCGTTCTTGAATGCGTTGAGCGCTTTCATGCGTTCAGACTGCGATTTGTCACCATGAATCGCATCGGATTTGATGCCAGCGTGGTGTAGTGAACGTGCCAGGCGGCTACAGCCCTGCTTGGTCCGCACAAAAACCAGTGCCTGGTTCATGGTGCCGGTGCGTAGCAGATTTACTAGCAAGGCCATTTTGCGCGATTCGGCGACCGGGTGTACCTGATGGGTAATCGTCTCGGAAACGCTATTACGTTTGGCGACCTCGATGTATTCGGGGTTTTGCAGCATGGTGTCAGCCAGCCGCTGGATTTCTGTAGAGAAGGTGGCCGAGAACAGTAGACCCTGCCGTGTTTTAGGCAGCATATTCAGAATGCGCTGGATATCCGGGATGAAGCCCATATCCAGCATCCGGTCCGCTTCGTCCAGTACCAGAGCCTGTACCGAGTGCAGGCTAACGGCCTTCTGTTCGACTAGATCGAGGAATCGACCAGGCGTGGCGACCAGGAATTCGACGCCCAGTTTCAGCTCAGCGATTTGCGGCTTGATGTCGGTGCCGCCGTAGACGCAGGCGATGCGGTAGGGAAGGTACTTGCCGTATTCTTTCAGGTTGTCGTAGACCTGAATTGCCAGCTCACGGGTTGGCGTAAGTATCAGGGCTCGTACCGGGTGTTTGGCTGGAGACGTGCTGCTGTTCGCATGGGTCAGTAGGCGCTGTAGCAGGGGCAAGCTAAAAGCCGCCGTTTTACCGGTGCCTGTTTGTGCACACGCTTTGAGATCTTTGCCGGTCACAACGACCGGAATCGCAGCAGCCTGTATCGGGGTTGGGGTGGTGTAACCCGTATCGGTAATCGCCCGCACGATGGCAGGATCAAGACCCAATTCGGCAAATGTCGGGGTCGGCGGTGTTTCTTCCG
>CAZGHR010000082.1:0-4103 GCA_964525545.1 uncultured Dechloromonas sp. | reverse complement strand
ACGTTAACTTTATTTTGAGCTGGCAAGCGGTGTGCTTTTTTGAGTACACCCTGTAGCTTCGCCCAGGCAACGCAGGAGCCCGTGAAAGATACAGCACCGATGAGTGCACCAATGACAGCCAGGAGTGTGACGATAGTTGAATGTACATCACCCCGGGCAAATTCAATGGCGGCAATCGCAGCTGCAGCGCCACCGCCCATACCATTGTAGATGGCAACCATCTGGGGCATGTCGGTCATCTGGACTTTTTTGCCGGAAATCCATGCGGCAGCACCGCCAACAAGGAGGGCGGCGAGCATCAGTGCGATGTTCTGCAGGTTAGGAATCAAGAAGGTGCCAGCAATGGCAATGAGCATACCGTAGCCCGCCCAGACAATCCCCTTGCGTGCAGTTACCGGTGAGCCCATACCTTTTAGGCCAACGATAAATAAAATTGCGCCGATGAGCCATGCGCCTTGAACGTAGAATGGGAGCGACATTTATGCTTCCTCCTTTTTCTTGAACATACCGAGCATACGTTCGGTGACAACATAGCCACCTGCGGCATTGGCTGCACCTAGAGCCACGGCAAAAAATCCGATAGCCTGTTCGAAAGGTGTGGTAGCTTGTCCGAGTGCAATCATGGCACCCACTACAACCACACCGTGAATGAAGTTAGAGCCTGACATGAGTGGTGTGTGCAGGATGACAGGAACCTTCGCAATGATCTCGTAGCCAGTAAAGGCAGCGAGCATAAAAATATAAAGCGCCAGTAAACCATCCATGATTACTCTCCCAGAACTTGATTAACAGTTGTATGTACAGTCTTACCATCGCGGCACAGCACGGTTCCAGATAAAACCTCATCTTCCCAATCGAGGTTCATTTCACCATCTTTGATAAACGGAGAAAGGAAGTTGTATAAGTTCCGGCTATACAGATCAGAGGCATGCGTTGGCATGCGTGATGGCAGGTTCAATGGTCCGTGAATATTGACGTCGTTGGCGATGATGTGTTCGCCGGCTTTGGTCAGTGCGCAGTTGCCACCAGTTTCGGCAGCCATGTCGACAATAACAGCGCCAAACTTCATACGACCAACCATTTCTTCGGTAATAATCACAGGCGCTTTTTTACCGGGGATAGCTGCTGTTGTAATAACAACATCGGCGGCAGCGACAGCTTTAGCCAGTTTCTCAGCCTGCTGTGCTTTTTCTTCTGCGGTTAGTTCGCGCGCATAGCCACCGCTACCATCTGCAGATACGCCCGTATCAACAAACTTGGCTCCGAGTGATTCGATCTGCTCGCGCGCAGCCGCACGAACATCATAGGCCTCTACCATTGCACCTAAGCGCTTGCAGGTAGCAATGGCTTGTAGGCCGGCAACACCAGCACCAATTACCAGAACACGAGCTGGTCGGATGGTGCCGGCTGCGGTAGTCAGCATTGGGAAGAACTTTGTACAGCGTGCCGCAGCAATCAAACCGCACTGGTAACCTGCACAAGCCCCTTGAGATGAAAGCGCATCCATGCTCTGTGCACGTGAAATCCGGGGGAGTAGCTCAAGCGCAAATACGGTGAGTTTACGTGCATTGAATGCCTGCAAGCGTTCTTTGCTTTCGAAGGGACGCATCAGGCCAATAACCGTCGAGCCTTCTGGAATTTGTTGAATCTCTTCGAGTGTCGGTGGTGTCACACGAAGAATTAGCTGGCTATTGGCATATGCATTAGCCAAGCTATCGGCTAGCGTAATGTCGGGAAAGTCTGAGTCCAGAAAATGGCTCTCAGCACCTGAAGTGCGCTCAAATCGAATTTGCGCGCCCAAGGCAGAAAACTTTTTTGCAGTGTCTGGCGCAAGTGCAACGCGCTTTTCACCGTCTTCGATTTCTCTTGCTACCGCAATGGTTAGTGGCATTTTGATGCTCCTCCCTTAATTAATGTGTTCTCATTTTTATTATTGTGTAGCCAGCGCGTTACGCAGAGATGCAATGATGCTGTCATATCTGTTGGCATCATTGAGATTGCCTTTAGAAAAGACCGCCGAACCTGCAACAAAGGTGTCGACCCCCGCTCTTGCAATTTCTGAAATGTTTTCCGGGTTAACGCCGCCGTCAATTTCAAGACGGATATAACGTCCGGTCTTTGCATGGTACGCATCAAGCCGCTGTTTGGCGAGCTTCGCCTTGTCCAGTGCTGACTGAATAAATTTCTGACCACCGAACCCCGGGTTGACACTCATAAGAAGAACCATGTCGATTTTATCCATAACATGATCCAGATAAGAGAGTGGGGTGGCTGGGTTCAGGGCGAGACCAGCCAAGCAACCTTGGTCTTTAATCATCGCTAATGTACGGTCAACATGATTACTTGCCTCGGGATGGAAAGTGATCATGTTGGCGCCGGCCTTGATAAAATCCGGAATGATTCGGTCAACAGGGCTGACCATCAGATGGACATCAATGACTGCATCTGTACATGGCCTGATGGCTTCACAGACAAGAGGTCCAATGGTTAGATTGGGTACATAGTGATTATCCATCACGTCGAAATGTATCCAATCAGCACCGGAAGCAATAACGTTGGAAACCTCTTCTCCCAGCTTGGCGAAATTAGCCGAGAGAATGCTGGGTGCAATGACGAAGTCTGGCTTATGCATCATTAACTCCTTACTTCGCGTAGGAAGTGGCGATCTTTTCGAGAGATATCGGTTTGATTTTGCTTGCTTGGCCTGCGCAGCCGAAAGCCTCGAATCTGAGTTGGCACACTTCTCTAGCGGCTTTAACCGCTGCTTTGAAGAAAGCGCGTGGATCAAACTCACCCGGTTCAAGTGCCATTGCTTGGCGCATCGCCCCCGTCATTGCAAGACGAATATCCGTATCGATGTTGACTTTGCGGACACCATTGCGGATGCCTTCAACGATTTCTTCAACTGGTACGCCGTAGGTTTCCTTAATGTTGCCACCATACTGGCGAATTATAGCCAACCACTCCTGTGGAACGCTCGACGAACCATGCATCACAAGATGGGTGTTCGGAATTTTCTGGTGGATGGCCTTGATGCGATCAATCGCCAGGATTTCACCAGTAGGAGGGCGGGTGAATTTGTAAGCGCCATGACTGGTACCGATAGCAATGGCGAGTGCATCAACGCCGGTCTTTTCGACAAAATCACGCGCTTCGTCAGGGTCTGTTAGTAACTGGCTATGATCAAGCTTACCACTGGCACCAATACCATCTTCCTCACCCGCTTCGCCGGTTTCAAGAGAACCCAGGCAACCCAGTTCACCTTCAACCGAAACACCTACGGCGTGAGCCATATCGACCACTCGGCGTGTTACGTCAACGTTATACTCGTAGCTGGCAGGCGTTTTTCCATCACTCATTAAAGAGCCGTCCATCATGACGCTGGAGAAACCACTTCGGATCGATTGTTGGCAAACAGCAGGGCTGGTGCCGTGATCCTGATGCATGCAAACAGGAATGTCAGGATATTGTTCGATTGCGGCTTCAACGAGCTTTCGTAGGAATGGCTCGCCAGCATATTTACGGGCGCCGGCAGATGCCTGGAGAATGACGGGACTATTGCAGGCTTCTGCAGCCTGCATGATTGCCTGAATCTGTTCCATATCATTGACGTTAAATGCGGGGATGCCATATTGATGTTCTGCGGCATGGTCCAGTAACTGGCGTAGAGAAATGATTGCCATGATGAGCTCCCGTAATTAGCTTATTTAGCCTGTATGTGTTGAAGAACTATGGCTGAAAGATTTTCAGCGGTTAAACCGAAGTGTTTGTACAACTGTGGCGCAGGTGCGGATTCGCCAAAGTCGGTAAGGCCGATGATGGCATCTTCGTCGACATCATATTTGCGCCAGAAATCGGGGTGTCCGGCTTCAATGGCGAATCTTGGAAGATTCGTGCCCAGAACCTCATCTTTCCATTGGCGATCTTGTTCATCAAAAAGGCGAGTGCAGGGCATCGATACGACTCGGGTTCCAATGCCTTGTGCCTCAAGTAGGGCTTTTGCACTAACGGCAATTTCAACCTCTGAACCTGTGGCCATGATGACGACCTTGGGCGTGCCAGTGGCTTCTTGCAGGATGTAGCCACCACGACGGATTGCTTCC
>CAZGHR010000081.1:0-4200 GCA_964525545.1 uncultured Dechloromonas sp. | reverse complement strand
AAGCTTCGAGGTACTTCGAACCCATGATGCCGATACCGATACAGGCACCGATAGCACCAAGACCGATGATGAGGCCGGAAGCCAGAGCAACTAGACCGAGGATATGTTCCATGACGACTCCTTGAAAGGGATAAGAACAGCGTGGTTAATAAAACTAAAGAAAAAAACGAGAACTACAACTACAAAACTAAGAAACTTAGTGCGATTCGTGCGCCTGACCGACATACACTAGCGTCAGCATCATGAAGATGAATGCCTGCAGGGTAATGATCAGGATGTGGAAGATGGCCCAGATGGAACCAGCAATCACGTGGCCAGCAAACAGCAGACCACCCGACAACGAATGCATACCAGCCCAGGCCGCACCCATCAGGGCGATCAGCATAAAGACCAGCTCACCGGCGTACATGTTACCGAACAACCGCATGCCGTGAGAAATAGTTTTAGCGGCAAATTCGATCATCTGCATCAGGAAGTTGATCGGGGCCAGCGCTGGATGGGAACCGAACGGGGCAGCAAACAATTCGTGCACCCAGCCACCGATACCCTTGATTTTTACGTTGTAGTACAAGCAAACGATCAACACACCCAGCGCCATAGCCAGGGTGATATTCAAGTCAGCTGACGGCACAATACGCAGGAAGGCATGGTGCGGATCGTGACCCGATGCTTCGTAGTAAGTCGACCAGATCTTCGGAAACAGATCCAGCGGCAGCAGATCCATGGCGTTCAGGAAGAAGATCCAGACAAATACGGTCAGCGCCAGCGGTGCAACAAACAGGCGGGATTTAGCATCGTGAATGATGCCCTTCGCCTGGTCGGCAACCATTTCTACCAGCACTTCGATCGCTGCTTGCAGACGGCCCGGTACACCAGCCGTTGCACGCTGAGCGACGTAAGCCAGCAGCAACACGGCCAGAATGCCTAGCGCTGTAGAAAATATGAATGAGTCAAGATTGAGCACCGAGAAGTCAACAATAGACTTCTGCGCCTCACCTGTGGAATTCAGGTGGGTCAAGTGGTGAACAATATATTCACCCTGGGTTGGGCCGCTGTGGGCCGCTGCGTTCGCTACGTTTTCAGTCGCCATCTCAGGTTCTTTTCGCCAATGCTAAAAAATTTACCTGCAAGGTGATCACCATACTGAGTAGCATACTGGGCCAGTTCAGGTCCGCATACAACACGATGGCAACCGCCAACAAAATAAGTGTGAGAGCAAGCTTGAGAAATTCGTAGACGATGAAGACTCCGGCAGTCGCAACACTTGCACGACCAGCCGACGCCGCCATTAATCTCAGCGCGAACAGGAAATTGGGTAGTAGAACTGCCCCCCCTCCGATCGCAGCAGAAATACTGCCACGCCATCCCACAAGCAACCCTGCTAGAGCCACAGCTATGATTATTGCGATCAGTTGCAGGCGTATTACTCTAAACACCGTTACCTCATCGCGTTGTGTGCTGTGCCAAACAAGGCGCCTTCAAACCCCGACACTATACGGCGAGCTTAGCGCGCCGTCAATCAAAAAAACGCTCAATTAGCCCATCCAGTTGATCAAGACTCTGGAAGCTGATGGTGATCTTGCCTGAACCCTGTTTATTGGCGGCAATTTTTACTTCCGCTCCCAGGGTATCGGCCAGCTTTTCACTCAGACGGATCACATCCGAATTTTCAGCCTTCGCCGCACCTGCGCCTGGTTTGGCTGCTGGTTTGGCCTGCTGCCGGCGGCGCACCAGCTCTTCGGTTTCACGCACCGACAGCGCCTTGAGCACCACCTGTTGGGCTACTGCCACCTGATCGCTACCCGCCAACGCCAACAGTGCGCGCGCATGGCCCATATCAATGCGACCGTGCATCAGCAAATCCTGCACCGGCTGCGCCAGCTCCAGTAAGCGCAGCAGATTGGTCGCCGCCGAGCGCGAACGACCCACAGCTTCTGCCGCTTGCTGGTGCGTCAAATTAAATTCATCAATGAGTCGACGCAGGCCCTGTGCTTCTTCCAGCGGGTTCAGATCTTCACGCTGGATATTCTCGATCAGCGCCATCGCCAGCGCGTTTTCATCGGCGATATGGTGCACATGTACCGGCACCTCTTTCAGGCCGGCGATCTGCGATGCACGCCAACGGCGCTCACCTGCAATAATTTCATAAGGTGTTGCCGCCCCGGCGCCCAGCGGACGCACAATGATCGGCTGCACCAAGCCCTGGGCAGCGATTGATGAAGCCAACTCATTCAGGCTCACTTCATCCATGCGTGTACGCGGCTGATATTTACCTGGTTGCAAATCGCCTACCGGCAAGGTGCGCGGCACCTCATTCGCTACCGGCGCAGCAGCGGCTGTAGGCACCGGCTTTGCAGCATTACCACCCAGTAGCGCGTCCAATCCACGACCCAGGCCGCGGGCTTTGTTTTTTGCGTTCATTGTGTGTCTCTATTTATTAAGCGACCGCTTTGCCGTGCCGACCGAGTAATTCCTCGGCCAAGGCCATATAAGCCTGTGCGCCTTTAGACGAAGCGTCGTAAGCCATGGCTGGCTTGCCGTGCGAGGGCGCCTCGGCCAGACGCACATTGCGCGGAATAATCGTGCTGTAAACCTTGTCGCCAAAATGGCTCGTTAACTCATCTGACACCTGCTGCGTCAGCGTGCTCTGCGCGTTGTACATAGTACGCAGCAGACCTTCGATTTCCAGATCCGGGTTCAAGTTACCGCGCACCTTGCGCAAGGTTTCCACCAGATCCGACAGACCTTCCAGCGCGTAGTACTCGCACTGCATCGGGATCATCACCGACTTCGAGGCCACCAGGGCGTTCACCGTCAGCATATTCAACGCCGGCGGGCAATCGATCAGCACATAGTCGTACTTGTCATTCACGGTCGCCAGCGCTTCTTTCAGCTTCTGTTCACGGCCATCCAGGTCGATCAGCTCGATTTCCGCCCCCGCCAGTTCGCGGTTGGCCGGCAAAATATCAAAGCCATATTCTGTTTTCTGAATCGCGTTAGCCAGCGTGGTATCACCCAACAGCAGTTGGTACACCGTTGGTAGCGCATCGGATTTAACGATGCCACAACCCGTGGTGGCATTGCCCTGCGGATCCAGATCAATCAACAGCACGCGTTGCTTCAGATGGGCCAGCGCAGCGCTCAGATTAACGGCTGAGGTGGTTTTGCCCACACCGCCCTTTTGATTGGTAATTGCCAGAATACGCATGCTGCGCCTTTTTTAACCTTGAAAACCGGAGCCGGACGGAGCCAGCAGAATCAGATGTCTTTCTGCACCCAAATCAGGCACATCAAGGGAAATAACTGCATTCACAGAGACATCAGGGGGTAATTCTGCCATTTCAGCGGCTGGATGAACACCTTTCATGGCGTACCACCCCCCATTTGGGGCTAAAAGTCGCCGCGTTTGCCCCACTAAAGTGGCCAAAGTGGCGTATGCCCGTGCCGTAATCAGTGCAAAACCGCCGGCATGCGCTTCGGGCGGCACCCAGCTTTCAATGCGGGTTGAAATGGCCTGCACATTCTTCAATCCCAGCGTCATCGCGGCCTGTTTCAGAAAGGCCACCTTTTTGCCCACGGTATCAATCAGCGTAATCGAGCGCTCCGGTTGCAGAATCGCCAACGGAATACCTGGCAAGCCACCCCCACTGCCCACATCTAGTAGGTCGCCCGGTGGCAGGTGCGGCACGATCGACAACGAATCGAGCAGATGCTGCGTCAACATGGCCGAGCGCTCACGCACTGCGGTGAGGTTATAGGCCTTATTCCATTTTTGCAGCAGATCCAGATATTCCAGCAACTTGTCTGCTTGGGCTTCCGTTAACGGCACACCCATCCTGGTTGCGCCCGCGATCAGCTGGGCGCTTTCTGCCGCACGCGTGCCGGGCAGTTCACTCACAGTGCCGCCCCAAGGGCAACGCCCATGCGCTTCAGATGCACCAGCAACAAACCTATCGCCGCCGGCGTAATCCCCTGAATGCGGGCTGCCTGCCCCAGGGTTTGCGGTCGCTGCGTCTGCAGCTTCTGGCACACCTCACGCGACAAACCAATCACCTCGGTGTAATCCAGAGCTTCAGGCAAACTTAAATGTTCATAGGTAGCCTGGCGTGCCACTTCGTCACGCTGACGATCGATATAGCCCTGATACTTGGCCTGAATTTCTACCTGCTCGATCACCTCGGCCGACAAAGTCACCGCCTC
>CAZGHR010000080.1:0-4202 GCA_964525545.1 uncultured Dechloromonas sp. | reverse complement strand
GACGGTGGAATAATCTTCAGACCTAAACAAAAAAAGCCGCTTGAAAGATCAAGCGGCTTTTTTTTGTGGCTGTATGTCGGATTACTTGAAAAGCAGCAATGCCTTCTGCAGGGTGATCCACATCCCCCAGGCCATCGGGATAGAAACCGCAGCCCAGGCCAGAGCAATCTTCCACGAATGGCTGACTTCGTGCGCAATGGCTGCAACATCAGATACAAAGTGCTCATGTGTATCGTCAGCGATTTTCTTTTCCTCGGCGACTTCATCCTTGCTCATGTGTAGTTCTTCAGACACCGGACGCACCAGCCAGTTGGCGATAAAGCCGATGATGAGCAGCGCAGAGAGAATGTACATCGTGATGTTGTAGGCATCTGCGCGGGCCACGCCATGGGCTAGCTGATATTCACGCAGGTAGTTAACAATCACCGGCCCAAAGATACCGGCAGCCGACCAGGCGGTCAGCAGTCGGCCGTGGATGGCGCCCACGAACTTGGTGCCGAACATATCGGCCAGATAGGCTGGTACTGTCGCGAAGCAACCGCCGTACATGGAGAGAATGACGCACATGAAGATCACGAACAAAGCCAGGCTGGCGCCTTGCGCTGTGCTCGGGATCGCCGCGTACATGGCAAAGCCGAGCAGGAAGAAGGTGGCGTAGGTGGCTTTACGGCCGATCTTGTCAGAGAGTGAGGCCCAGAAGAATCGACCCACGATGTTGAACAGCGACAGCAGACCGGTAAAGCCGGCGGCAATGGCGGCAATCGAGGTTTTCTGAGCAGTGGTTAGTTCATTAAATGCGACATCAATGCCAATCAATTTACCGGCAAAAACTTCCTGCAGCATGGGCGAGGCCATGCCGATGATGCCGATGCCGGCTGTGACGTTGACGCAAAGCACTGTCCAGACTAACCAGAACTGACGGGTCTTCCAGGCTTTGCTCAGGTGCACATGATGTTGGGTAATCATGGCGCTCTTCGACGGCGGTGGCGGTGTCCAGCCGGCTGGCTTCCAGCCTTCGGCCGGTATGCGGTAGCCGAGGGCGCCTGAGATCATGAATACAAAGTAAATGGCTGCCAGCACCAGGAAGGTTTCAAACACGCCGACCGAGGTTGGGGTAGCGAAAGACTTCATGAGTAGATCAGCCAGTGGCGCACCGATCATGGCGCCACCGCCGAAACCCATGATGGCCATACCAGTGGCCATGCCGCGACGATCCGGGAACCATTTGATGAGGGTCGATACCGGTGAGATATAGCCAAGGCCCAAACCAATCCCACCAATGACACCGGAACCGAGCCACATCAGCCAGATCTGATGTAGTTTGATACCAATGGCCGAGATGACCAGGCCGCCGCACCAGCAGAAGGCTGAAACCACACCGGCTTTACGTGGGCCAACGCGTTCTAGCCAGCCACCCCATATGGCAGCGGACGAACCGAGAAATACGAAGAAGAGGGTGTACATCCAGCCCAGGGTGGAGATTTTCCAGTCGCAGTTAGCGGCGAAGAGTTCGGTCAGCAGGCTCATGTCTGCCGGGCAGGCAATTGGTGCCGAAATGCCAATGGCGCGCGAGAGAGGCAACCAGAACACCGAGAAGCCATAGGCCATGCCAATACACAGATGAATGGCTAATGCAGCGGGCGGCACGAGCCAGCGATTAAATCCGGGTTTGGCGATGATGCGGCTCTTGTCTAACCAGCCAGTGTTCATGATTGAAATGATCCGTGAGTGTCTTTAAGACGTTGAAGAGAATCGGCTTTCTGAGTAAGCCAGAGGGTGTATTTTAGCGAAAGTTAAGGGGATGGCTTTCTTTTATTGCCTGTCTTAGGTTTAACAGCTTTGACTGGTTCAGCCGCTGCGCTTTTAAGAATCTGCTTCAGGAAGTGTGCCGTATGGCTACCTTTGACTTCAGCAACAGCCTCTGGCGTGCCTTCGGCAATAATGCGGCCGCCGCCAGCGCCACCTTCTGGCCCCAGATCGATAACCCAGTCGGCGGTTTTGATGACGTCGAGGTTATGTTCGATCACCACCACGCTGTTACCGTGTTCGGTGAGGCGATGTAGTACGCCGAGCAGCAGGCGGATGTCCTGGAAGTGCAGGCCGGTGGTGGGTTCGTCCAGAATGTAGAGTGTGCGGCCGGTATCCCGCTTAGATAGTTCCAGCGAAAGTTTGACGCGTTGTGCCTCACCGCCGGATAGGGTGGTGGCGGATTGCCCCAGCTGGATATACCCAAGGCCGACATCCATGAGCGTTTTGAGCTTGCGCGCCACGGTGGGTACGGCACTGAAAAATTCCAGCGCATTCTCTACGGTCATCTCGAGAATCTCGTGGATGTTTTTACCCTTGTATTGAATTTCCAGGGTTTCCCGGTTGTAGCGCTTGCCGTGACAGACATCGCAGGGCACATACACATCCGGCAGGAAGTGCATTTCTACTTTGATAACGCCGTCACCCTGGCAGGCTTCGCAACGCCCGCCACGTACGTTAAAGGAGAAGCGGCCAGGCTCGTAACCGCGCGTGCGTGATTCCGGTACGCTGGAGAAGAGTTCGCGAATCGGTGTCAGTAACCCGGTGTAGGTGGCTGGGTTAGAACGTGGGGTGCGACCAATCGGGCTTTGATCGACGTTGATCACTTTGTCGATCTGATCCAGGCCCGTGAGTTCCTCATAGGGCGCAGGGTCAAGGCTGCTGCCATAGAGGTGCTTGGCGCAGACCGCATAGAGTGTGTCATTGATCAGGGTTGATTTGCCGGAACCGGATACGCCGGTGATGCAGGTGAACAACCCCAATGGAATCGTCAGGTCGGTACCGCGCAGGTTGTTACCCGTGGCGTTTTTTAGCTGGAGCACGCGTTCGGGGTCAGGGGCTTTGCGCTTGCTCGGCACCTTGATGGCTTCGCGACCGGATAGGAAGGCACCGGTCATTGAGTCCGGGTTTTCCAGGATCTGTTTGGGTGTGCCTTCGGCCACAATACGGCCACCATGCACGCCGGCACCCGGCCCCATGTCCACCACGTAGTCGGCCATGCGAATGGCGTCTTCATCATGTTCAACAACGATAACGGTGTTGCCTAGATCGCGCAGGTGTTTGAGTGTGCCCAATAGGCGATCGTTATCGCGTTGATGTAGCCCAATCGATGGTTCATCTAATACGTACATCACGCCGGTAAGGCCAGAGCCGATTTGTGATGCCAGACGAATACGCTGGGCCTCTCCGCCAGAAAGGGTATCCGCCGAACGTTCGAGGGATAAATAATCCAGGCCAACGTTGATCAGGAACTCCAGACGCGCCGTGATCTCCTTGAGAATCTTTTCAGCCACCTGAGCTCGGTGACCTTGTAACTTGAGGTTATTGAAGTAGTCGCGACAATCGCGCAGTGGCAACCGACTGATCTCGTAAAGGGTGCGTTCACCGACTTGCACGTAACGGGCTTCTTTACGCAGGCGTGCGCCGTCACAAGATGGGCAGACTGTATCGCTGACATATTTGGCGAGCTCTTCTCGTACCGTCGATGAATCGGTTTCACGATAGCGGCGTTCCAGATTGGGAATGATGCCTTCGAAGGTGTGTTCGCGAACGGTGAGCTTGCCGCGTTCGTTCATATACTGGAAGGGCAGACTTTCTTCGCCTGAGCCATAAAGAATAATCTGGCGCGTTTCTTCCGGTAGCTCGTTGAAGGGTGTGGTGACATCAAAGCCATAGTATTCGCCCAAGGCAATGACCATCTGGAAGTAGAACTGGTTGCGTCGATCCCAACCACGGATCGCGCCCGAGGAGAGCGACAACTCCGGATGTGCGACAACCCGCTTTGGGTCGAAGAACTGGATAACACCGAGGCCATCACATTTAGGACAGGCGCCCATCGGGTTGTTGAACGAGAAGATACGCGGCTCGAGTTCCTGCAGGGCAAAGTTACAGTGCGGGCAGGAGAAACGTGCCGAGAAGAGGTGCTCTTCGTTGGTGTCCATATTCAGCGCAATGGCGCGGCCGTCTGCATGACGTAAAGCCACTTCGAAGCTTTCTGCCAGACGCTGACGGGTGTCTTCACGCACTTTGAGGCGGTCGATCACGACATCGATATCGTGCTTCTTGTTTTTATCGAGCTTGGGCAGAGCGTCGATTTCATGAATGTCGCCATCGATGCGTAGACGGACAAAACCCTGGGCGCGCAATTCGGCAAACAATTCCTGTTGCTCACCTTT
>CAZGHR010000079.1:0-4236 GCA_964525545.1 uncultured Dechloromonas sp. | reverse complement strand
GTGCCCTGTGAGACGTCGCGGTAGACGCCGGTTTTAGCCGGGTCGCCTTCGAATACTTCACGGAAACGCTGGCGGAACAGGGTGCGGCTACGATCATCGGTAGGGAATTCACGCGCCGGTAGCAGCTGGATTTCCGGTACCGGGAATAGCGTCCGTTGGGTATCGACATCAAAGGTTTTGATGCTTTCGATTTCTTTGTCGAACAGATCCAGACGGAATGGCAGCATGCTACCCATCGGGAACAGGTCGATAAGGCCGCCTCGAATCGAGAACTCACCCTGTGAAATGACGTTGGTAACTGCCTGATAGCCGGCAAGGGCCAGCTGCGACCGCAATGCCGATTCATCGAGCACCTGTTTCTGGGTGAAGCTGAACGAGTGAGCTGCCAGGAAGGTCGGTGGCGGTAGGCGATGCAAAGCGGTTTGTACCGAGGCCAGCAGAATGTCGCATTCACCCCGTTGTAGCGCAGACAAAGTGGCCAGTCGTTCGGAGATCAGGTCGTGATGCGGCGAAAACGGATCATAGGGCAGGGTTTCCCAATCCGGGAACTGGCGGATCCGGGATGCCGGCGTTAACCACTGGAGTTCTTCAAAGAGACGCTGACGCTCCTGGGCATCTGCAGTAAAAACTACCAGCAACGGCTGCGTTTTAATACGCGCCAGTTCGGCAATTAACAGGCTTTGCGCGCCAGTGGCTACGCCACGAATGGTATGGCGATGGCCCATATCCGGCAGTCGTGCAGGCAAAACGCCACTTGGGAGTTCTGGTAGACGGGTGTTTTGATCCGGACTGGTAGGGGAAACCTGGGGCATAAGGCCTGTTACACAATTTAAAACAAAGCAGAAGGCCGAAATTATAGGCGATTGGTAGAATACGGGGATGTCTGCACAATACTTCGCCATCATTCCTGCTGCCGGTTCCGGTAGCCGCTTTGGTGCGCCTTTGCCCAAGCAATATCTAACCATTAATGGCTTGCCTATTATCCGGCATGCGATTGATGCATTACTGGCCGATGCACGCATTGCCCGCGTGGTGGTCGTGCTGTCGCCGGATGATCAGGATTGGTCTGAAGCCTGTGTGTCTGCGGCTATGCCGGAGCGGGTCTCGGTTATTCGCCGTGGTGGTGCAACGCGTGCGGAAAGCGTTCTCAATGGAATCAATTGGTTATCAAACGAATCTAATGTAGGATCTAATGATTGGGTTCTGGTGCATGATGCGGCGCGCCCCTGTCTGACACCGACGCAACTGGATGCTTTGATAACGTCTTTAAGTGATGACCCGGTGGGTGGTTTGCTGGCGATTCCTGTCGCCGATACTGTTAAACGTGCCGATGCGGCGAATCGGGTGGAAGCGACAGTGGATCGTCGTACGCTCTGGCAAGCGCAAACACCCCAGATGTTTCGCCTCGAATTATTGCAACGCGCCCTGAGTGCGGTCGATTTAGCGGTAGCCACCGACGAATCGTCTGCTGTCGAGGCGCTGGGTTACGCCCCGAAGCTGGTTGCAGGCAGCCTGGCAAATCTTAAAGTGACTTACCCCGCTGATTTATCGCTGGCAACCGCGATTATTAACAGCAACGCCAACAATTCATAGGAAACAGGTTATTTATGCTCCGTATTGGACAAGGTTACGATATTCATGCGCTGGTGCCAGGCCGCCCGCTGATCATTGGTGGTGTGACCATTCCTCACACGCATGGCCTGGATGGCCATTCGGATGCCGATGTGCTGTTACATGCGATTACCGATGCCTTGCTGGGTGGTGCCGCGTTGCGCGATATCGGATTCCACTTTCCGGATACCGACCCGGCCTTTGCCGGCGCCGATTCACGTGCCTTGTTACGTGAAGCCATGAAACGCGTTGAGGCAGCGGGTTATGGTGTGCTTAATATTGATAGCACGGTGATTGCCCAGAGCCCCAAACTGTCTGCGCATGTGCCCGCCATGATTGCCAATATTGCCGCTGATCTGGGTTTGCCGGAAAAAGACATCAACGTCAAAGCAAAAACCAACGAGCAACTGGATGCGGTGGGTCGTAAAGAAGCCATCGTTGCCCAGGCCATTGTATTGCTGGGTGAGCTGGCTGACGAAGAAGACCACGATCACGATGATCACTAACCCGATGTCATTGTCTCGTTGATGCCTAGACTCCTCAGCCTGGAAACTGCGACAGACCGGGGTGCCTTTGCGCTCTGGTCAGGGGATGTCTCGGACTTTGTGGTGACCACAACGCTCTGTCACGAGTTCAGCTGCCCGAGTGGTCAGCCGCATGCCGAAACGCTGTTGCCTGCAGTGCGTGAGGGCTTAAATACCTTAGGTTGGACGCTGGACTCTCTGGATGCCATCGTGTTTGATGCGGGGCCCGGGATGTTTACCGGCCTCAGAGTTTCAGCGGCGCTGGCGCAGGGGCTGGCCGTTGCACTGGATAAGCCACTGATTCCGGTGTCGTCACTCGAGGTGCTGGCTGAATCGACGCATGTATCTACCGGTGCGAACACAATCCTGACCTTGCTCGATGCCCGTATGAACCAGATTTATGCGGCAGGGTGGACAAAGTCAGCCTCAGGGTGGCAGCCGCTGTTCGATGCATGCCTGGTTAATCCGGATGCGCTTGATCAATTACCGAGCTTGCCTGAGCCTTATAGTGCCGCGGGTACGGGAATTGATGAATACACCCCTGTAAAAGCCTGGCTCACCGAGCAGGGGGTTCCGGATGCTGCGGTACGCTATCCATCAGCGGCTGATCTAGCGCGTTTGGGCGCTATCCGATTGGTTATGGGTGAAACGACGGATCCGGCTGAGGCTATCCCGGTCTATGTGCGTGATCGTGTTGCACTCACTACGGCCGAACGTGCTGCTGGCGAAAGTCTTTAATCAGTGACATTAGCAACGATCCGGCCGATGAATGAGGCTGATGTACCGGAAATCGCCCGGATTGAAGCGTTACAGCATCATGCGCCATGGTCTGCCCA
The DNA here is from genome assembly GCA_964525545.1 of uncultured Dechloromonas sp. GTDB lineage: Bacteria > Pseudomonadota > Gammaproteobacteria > Burkholderiales > Rhodocyclaceae > Fluviibacter. The sequence continues at coordinate 1,265 of CAZGHR010000079.1, read as the reverse complement.
GAGTTTTACGGATGCCCTGCGTTGCGGTTGGCATTGCCAGGTACTGACAAGCCCGGCAGATGAGATTCTGGGCTATTGCATCTGCATGACGGCGGGCGATGATGAAGAGCTACTCACGATCACGGTGCGACCCGATCAGACGGGTCACGGCTATGGCAAGTTACTGATGCAGGCAGTTGTTTCCGGCGCCCGTATGCGTCAGGCTCAGCAGCTTTTTCTGGAAGTCAGAGAAAGCAATCAGATTGCCATCAACCTCTACGCGCAAATGGGCTTTAAAATAACCGGCATGCGTAAAAACTACTATCCGACACCGGCTGATCCAGCGCAACAACGTTCTGCAGGACGGGAACATGCGTTGCTGATGACTCTGGTTCTGGAAGAGTCGCTCACATGACTGTCGTTCGTCGTGAACTGACTCAGGGACAGTGGCTCGAGGCGCTGGGGGTAGATCCTTTCTGGATTGTCGATGCGCTGCCTGCCGTAACAGCGGCTGAGGCAGGTGCTTCAATCCCGATTGCCGATGTTCAGCGTGACGCTACAGCACGTGATGCCGCGATCAAATCCTGCAAGCAATGTGACCTGGCGCGTCATCGTAAACAGTCCGTGCCCGGTGCTGGCGACACCAAGGCCGAATGGCTGCTCGTCGGCGAAGCACCTGGTGCCGAAGAGGATGTGGCAGGTCTGCCGTTTGTCGGTAAATCCGGCAAGCTGCTCGATGCCATGCTGGCGGCACTCGATCTGAAGCGTGATCAGGGGGTTTATCTGACCAACGCCGTGAAGTGTCATCCGGAAGAAAACCGGACACCCACCTCTGCCGAGATGGACGCCTGTAACGGCTATTTAAACGAACAGATCGCGCAGATTCAACCCAGAGTCATTCTTGCATTGGGTCGATCGGCGGCCTATGCGGTGTTGGGTGATGAAGCCCCGATGCAGCGTTTGCGCGGTAGCGTGCATTACCGGCAGCAGGGAGACCTGAAGATTCCGGTGGTGGTGACCTATCATCCGGCGTATCTGCTGAGAGAGCCTACCGAAAAATGGAAAGCCTGGCAGGACCTTCTGCTGGCCAGGAAAGCGCTCAACGCTTAATGCGTGGTGCAGTCATCGAGATGACAGGCGTCATCCCGAATCCGCTGATTGGCATCAAAGCGGCGCTTCACCAGATACATGGTGCCGGCAACAAATAGCCCGAATGTCACAATCACGGTGTAAATACTGCAGTCTGCCCAGATCAGCACGGCATAGAGACCCGTCATCATCAGAAT
>CAZGHR010000078.1:2617-4292 GCA_964525545.1 uncultured Dechloromonas sp. | reverse complement strand
ATCATGTTTTTTAGCAGACTGGATTTGCCACACCCCGAACCGCCCAGAATCACAAAAATCTCGCCACGTTTCACAGAAAAGTTCAGATCCTGTAGCACGATGTTGCTGCCGTAGCCCACAGTGAGGTTAGTTACCTCAATGATGTTTTCAGCAGGTGTGTCCTGATGAAATGGCATGAGATCAGAACCCTGTCTTATAAGAGATGTAGGCGAAGAGACCATCCACCATCACAATCAGAATCAGGCTAGACACCACCGCACGGGTTGCCGATAAGCCCACGGCTGCTGCACCCGTGCCGGTTTGCATGCCACGGAGGCAGCCAACACCTGCAATGATCAGGCCAAAGAGCAGTGATTTAGTCAGACCTGACAATACGTCGTTAACGTGAACTGTTTTGAGTACCGCTTCGTAAAACGTTACAAAGGGAATCTTGTAGGCCAGCATGGTCAGCGAGGCAGAAAAGACGCCGATCAGATCGGAGAACAACGACAGGATCGGCGCAACCAGCAGGCCTGCCAGCATGCGCGGTAGTACGAGAAAACGAACCGGGTCGATGCCACCGGTAACGAGTGCATCAACTTCGTTGTTCACCGTCATGGTGCCAATCTCTGCGGCAAAGGCGGCGGAAGACCGACCAGCCAGCAAGATCGCCGTCATGAGTGGTCCCAGCTCGCGGAAAATCGACAGAGACACCAGATTTGCCACAAAGGTTTCCGCGCCAAATTGTTTCAGGCCAATGGCTGATTGAAAGGCGAGAATCACGCCAATCAGAAAAGCCACAAGCGAAACGATGGGCAGAGCAGCGACACCCGCTTCTACGGCCACGTTAATAAAGTCATTCCAGCGCACCTGGCGTGGGTAGCGAATTGCCCAGCCAATACTGCTGGCGATCTGACCTATAAAAACAGTCTGTTGTTTTGCGTCTTCAGCAAGCTCATACGCACCACGGCCTAAGCGTTCAATCAGGTTGGTATGGGCATGATGATTGGTATCAGGCGCTGGGAATAGGTTGTTGATCGGCTGATATTGATCAATCAGCGGCTGATAACGCGCGTCCAGATTGGCCAGTGCCAATGTGCCACCAGCGGCTTCCTGGCTGTGCGTTAGATCAATAATGAAGGCAATGCCCGCCCCATCCAGGTAGGTTACCTGCTGGCAGTCTATGGTCAGTCGGCTGTTTGGTCCTGATTGAGCCAGCCAGGCTGATTGGTCGTTCTGTGCTTTGGACCACAGTCCGCTCAACGTATGAGCATTCAAATGCCCAGATAGTTTAAGCGTTGCAACGCTGCCTTCACAATGCCAGTCAGCCAGTGCGTTTGGCGCATCGGTGGCTGATGGAATCGAGCGTGGCTGGTTCATTGGATCATTCTAACGTTAGTCACCTGGATTGTATTAAACGGCTTTCTTATTCCGGATAAGCCTGGGTGAAGTAAAGCGCTTCCATGAGTTGCCCGGGTTGATTGAGCGAGCCAAACCAGCGTTGATAGAGCTCGCCAATCACCGGGGTGCGGTAAGTGCGTGACAGCGTGGCATTTACTGCCCAGCGTAAATCAGGGTCAGTTTTGCTCAACATGATGGCGTAATACTCGGGCGCAAAGTCCTGGGGCAGCATGCGAAAGCGGGTGCCCAGCTTCGAACGGATGAGTTGATCAAACATGAGTAAGCGGTCACCGGC
>CAZGHR010000078.1:0-2517 GCA_964525545.1 uncultured Dechloromonas sp. | reverse complement strand
AGGCTAAACGCAAAGTTACGTTGCCGATCCAGCGTGTTCGATGAGGCGGAGCACTCCAGATCAGCCTCGCCGGATTCAATTGCATCAAACCGTGAACGGGTGTTGGTCTTTATCCAGCGTACATCCATGAGCTTCATATCCAGCTGCGTTACGAGCTGAGAAGCCACAATCTTGCATAAATCAACGGTATAACCGGTTGGTAGGCCATCATCGCCGGTGAGGGAAAAAGGCGATTGGTTCGGGTCGTAGGCAATCGTTAACGTTTGCTTGTCACGAATGCGCTGGATCACTGGCCCCGAGAGCGGGGCTGAAACGTTCGCTTCGTTCGCCTGTGCGGCAGCCTGATTAACGCCCAGGGTAAAGTTACAAGCCAAGACCAGTGCTGCAAGAATGGTTGAGTAATAACGCATAGAAATTCCTGGGTTAAGTAGGGCAATTAAGCGTGTTTGATTGTTGATAAGCCCATGGGTTCTGGCCTGAAAATACGGGCATCCATGGTTTTGAGGTTCGGACTAATGATGGGCGCAAAATCCATCTGCGCCAGAATGTCACGTTCCAGATCGATGCCTGGTGCCACTTCGATCAGCATCATACCTTCGGGTGTGAGTTCAAAAACGCAACGCTCCGTGATGTAAATCACCGGTTGTTTGCGTTCCGACGCAAATTTTCCGCTGAAGGTCATCTGTTCGACTTCGCGTACAAATTTACGTGCCTGGCCTTCATTGTCGATCCGGAGGGCGCTGTTTTCTACCGAGACCTTCAGCCCATCGGCTGTGAATGTGCCAACAAAGACTACTTTCTTGGAAGATTGGCTGATATCAATAAAGCCACCGCTGCCGGCCAGCTTGGGGCCGAATCGTGAGACGTTCAGGTTGCCTTCGGCGTCAGCCTGAGCTAACCCAAGAAAGGCAATATCAATGCCGCCACCATCATAAAAGTCGAACTGATAAGGCTGATCAATCACAGCCTCATGGTTGACCGCAGCGCCGAAGTTCAGACCGCCCTGGGGAATGCCGCCCACAATGCCGGGTTCGGCGGTCATGGTCATGAAATCACTGATGCCTTCTTCGGCGGCAACGTTAGCCACACCTTCCGGCATGCCGATTCCCAGGTTAACAATCGAACCGGGGCGCAGCGCCAGTGCTGCCCGGCGGGCAATGATTTTGCGTTCTGTGAGCGCCATCGGCTGTACGGCATCGAGGGCGACGCGCTCGTGGCCGGCAAAGGCCGGATTAAACTGCTCGGCAAACGTCTGTTGGTGGTAGGCCGGGTTTTCTGCAACCACCACATGATCGACCAGCATCCCAGGAATACGAACATCTTTAGGCTTCAGTGTGCCGCGTTCGGCGAGTCGTTCTACCTGAACGATCACTTTGCCGCCCGAATTGTGCGTTGCCATGGCCACCGCTAGGGATTCAAGCGTTAGGGCTTCGTTTTCCATGGTGATGTTGCCTGCACCATCGGCGGTCGTGCCGCGTAAGAAGGCCACATTAATCGGAAAGGTTTTGTAGCGGAGATATTCCTTGCCGTCGATTTCTGTCAGAAAGACGTAGTCTTCCGTGGTGCGCTCATTGATTTTGCCGCCACCATGGCGCGGGTCGACAAAGGTATGCAGACCCACATGGGTTGTTAAGCAGGGTTTACCCGATGCGATGTCTCGATATAACTGAGACAGTACGCCTTGGGGCAGGTTGTAGGCCTCAATCTGGTTGCTGGTGGCCAGCGCACCCACTTTAGGAATCAGCCCCCAATGCCCGCCAATCACCCGCTTGAGCAACCCGGGCGGTGCCAGATGGTTCAAACCACGATCTTTGCCGTCACCCTGACCAGCGCCAAAGACTAGGGTCAGGTCCCGAGGGAGGCCGGTCTCGTTAAAGTGTGCTTCCAGGGCAACCGCCAGATTCTCCGGAAAACCGATACCCACAAAACCGCAAGTAGCCAGTGTCTGGCCAGACTCAACCAACGCGGCGGCAGCGCGAGCGCTAATCACCTTGGTGTGTGCCCCTGATGCCGAATCGATCGAACCAGTCTGAGGGGAGGGCGCCATGGGGTTCATGTTGTTTATTCCTGATTGGGGCTAAACTTCAACCGAACGGGTCTTAGTGACTTGAAAAAGCAGATTTAGCCTACATATTGCCAAAAGATCATGGCGCTTGGTGAAAACCGGCCCACCAATTAGAACAATACAAAGGAAAACCATGCGATTCGACAAACTGACTACCAAGTTTCAACAGGCTCTGGCCGATGCCCAGAGCATTGCACTTGCCAACGACTGTGGCTTCATTGAGCCGGCACATCTGCTGCTGGCCATGATTCAGGAGTCGGATGGCGGTATTCGCTCGTTGCTCGAGCGTTCAGGCGTTAATGTCACCGCACTGACGCGTGAAACCGAAGCGCTCGTAAAGCGTCTGCCGCAAGTACAGGGAACCGGTGGCGAAATGCAGGCCTCGCGGGATCTGGGTAATCTGCTCAACCTCTGCGATAAGGAAGCCGCCAAGCGTGGTGACCAGTTCATCG
>CAZGHR010000077.1:0-4305 GCA_964525545.1 uncultured Dechloromonas sp. | reverse complement strand
GTTAATGGCCATCAGCATCAGGTTGATCGAAACCCCGATACGCGCCATTTCTTCAAGCGGCACGCTGAAATAGTTATTGGTGGAGAGCCCTACTTTGAGCAGCAAGGCCCAGCCAAAGGCCATGAACAGATTAGAGGCAGGCCCGGCCAGCGCTACCCAGCGCATATCGGTACGGGGATGACGCAAACGACTGTAATCCACCGGCACGGGCTTGGCCCAGCCAAACAGGATGCCGCCGAGCAACAAGGTGGCTGCCGGCACAATGATGGTGCCGACCAGATCAATGTGGCGGATCGGGTTCAGACTGATCCGACCCAGTTGATACGCTGTCGGGTCGCCGAAATAACGCGCAACATAGCCATGCGACGCCTCATGCAGCGTAATGGCAAAAATCATGGGAATGGCGGCGATGGCCAGCAGTGCGATATCAATATTCATGACGGATCCGTTTAGCCAGCGATTCTAACAGAGCACCCGCCCATGCAGGCGGGTGGATTGCTTATTCCAGACCGAGGGGTGCCAGCGGCCCATGGCCGACGCGCAAAACGGTCGGCGGCATTTCACACAGATCAATCACCGTGGTGGGCTCGGTACCGCACCAACCCCCTTCGACCACCAGATCCAGCTTGGATTCGAGGCGTTCCTTGATGGACCAGCCATCACTGAGGGGGTCTTCATCACCGGAGAGCACCAGGGTTGTGGTGAGTAATGGCTCGCCAAGGGCCTCAAGCACACCCTGCATGATGCGGTTATCGGGGATACGCAGCCCCAGGGTTTTACGCTTGGGGTGCAGAATCCGTCGTGGTAGCTCCTTGGTACCTTCCAGCACGAAGGTGTAGGCACCCGGCGTAGCCAGCTTTAGCAGACGGTACTGGCTGTTATCGACGCGGGCGTACTGGCCGATATCGGACAGATCACGACACATCAGGGTCATAAGGTGGTGATCATCAATGCCACGGATTTTGCGAATCTTGTCGAGGGCTGCGGCATCACCCAGATGACAGGCCAGCGAATAACAGGAGTCTGTGGGCAAGGCGACAACGGCACCATCGCGGAGCATTTCGGCCGTTTGATCGAGCAAACGCTTCTGGGGTGTCTCGGGGTGAATGTTAAAGTACTGTGTCACAAATATAATCCAATTAACTGTTTTTCCATGAGTTCCATACGGGCACGACACCCTCTGGCAACGGCAGGCTACGACCCAGATCGACGTAGCTTTCATCCGGCCCATGGAAATCGGAACCCTGCGACCCCATAAATGCGTAATGCCGTGCCTGACGCCCGAAGTGCGCGATCTGTTCCGGGGTATGGCTACCTGAAGCCACTTCGATTGCCTCGCCACCAAGATCACGAAATGCTTCAAAAAGCTTGCCCAACTCTTTGTTAGACATACGATATCTACCTGGGTGGGCAATCACTGCGACCCCGCCGGCGGCACGAATCCAGCCCAGCGCTTTTTCCAGGCTCGGCCAGGGGTGCTCGACATAGCCGGGCTTACCCGGCGTGAGATAGCGATCAAACACCTGTTTGACTTCGCGACAGGCACCCATTTCTACCAGCGCCCGGGCAAAGTGCGCCCGCGATACCAGTTCGGGATTGCCAACATAAGCCATGGTTTTATCCAGAATACCGGTAAAACCGACTTTTTCCAGTTCCGCAGCGATGCGCCCCGCTCTGTTGGCCCGTCCTTCACGGATCTCATCCAGCCCTTTAACGATAGCCGGGTCTTCGGGATTGATCTGCAAACCAACGATATGTACGGAATGGTCATTCCATTCCACCGAGATCTCGGTGCCCGGAACCAGTTCGATACCCAGCTTTTGCGCTTCGGCAGCCGCTTCGGGTATACCGGACAGCCCATCGTGGTCGGTGAGCGCCAGCGACGTTACCCCGTTGGCGTGCGCACGCGCCACGACAGCGGCTGGTGGCAACATGCCATCAGAGGCTGTGGAGTGGCAATGCAGATCGTAACGGGCTTCTTGTGTCATTGTGGCTTTATGTGTCTGAAGGATCAGCATAAAATGCTGCACCGCCCATTTTACTGGAATAAGGCCTTGTCATGAGCTGCTACCAACTGGAAGACCGGATACCGCAAATCGACCCGAGCGCATGGGTTGCCCCGACTGCTGTGCTGATTGGCAGCATCCAGTGCGATGCAGACGCTTCGGTCTGGTGGAACGCCGTGCTACGCGGTGATAACGAGCCCATCGTGATAGGTCCGCGCAGCAACGTTCAGGATGGCTGCGTGTTTCATACAGACCCGGGCGCCCCGCTGACTATCGAGGCCGATGTAACCATTGGCCACAAAGTGATGCTGCACGGCTGCCGTATTGGCCAGGGCAGCCTGATCGGCATTGGCACCACGATTCTGAATCATGCCGTGATCGGCGAACATAGCCTGGTGGGTGCAGGCACCCTCATTCCAGAACGCAAGGTCTACCCGCCCCGCTCTTTGATTATGGGCACCCCTGGCAAAGTCGTGCGTGAACTCACCGATGAAGAAGTCGCTCGTCTCATGAATAGTGCCGCCAAGTACGTTCAGAACGCCGCCCGCTACCGGGATCACCTCAAAGCGCTCTAAGCGGTTGAAATCCGCCAATGACACCCAAACTAGCAGACAACCCTTCAAAGAAAGATTTCATGCTGCGCGAAACCGACCGTTTTGTACGATTCCATTTTCCCGAACTCTCGATCCGGGGTGCCTGGGTGCATCTGGATGAGAGCTATCAGGCGCTGTGCAAAGGTCGCAACTATCCTGCAGCAGTGAGCCATATGCTGGGCGAACTGGCCAGCATTACAACGCTGATGGCCGGACAACTCAAACACCCCGGTCGCTTAACCTTCCAGACCCGCGACCCCGGTCCGATCAGCCTGCTGGTCATGGATTGCACCGATAAGCTCGGCCTGCGCGGCACGGCCCAATGGCGCCCGGAATATCTGGATGAACTACAGAACCCGAAGGCCCCGTGCCTGAATCGCCAGGATGGTAGCGAAGAAAGCCGTCTGGTCATGACGCTAGACGCGCACCAATTCAGTAACCCGTGGCAAAGCCATGTACCACTCGTTGGCCAGTCACTGGCTGAAGCCTTTGCGCATTATCTGGTGCAATCCGAACAGCAACCGACCGAACTCTTTCTGGCGGCCAACGGCGAGCAGGCTGCCGGTCTATTCCTGCAGAAAATGCCGGGCGCTGATGACGCGGATGAAGATGGCTGGAATCGTCTCTGCCACCTGTTCGGCACGCTCACTGAAGAAGAGTTGCTCAGCCTGGATCCGGGCGATTTACTCACCCGCCTCTTCCCGGAAGAACTGATCAGTCTGGCACCCGGCCAGGCCGTGCATCACGCCGGCGAACGCAACTGGGACAAAGTGCGTGACATGTTGCGCAGCCTTGGGCAACCGGAAGTGGAATCGATCCTCAAAGAGCACGGCGTCGTGGTCATTAACGACGATCTGAGCAATCAGGAATACCGGTTCAGCGCAGAAGATATCGCAGCCCTGTTTGCACCGCCTGCAGGCAGCACAACCTCTGCCGGGCAAACCCTACACTAGGACCTTGCCGGGGTTCATCAAGCCCTTGGGGTCAAGCGCTGATTTAAGCTGACGCATTAACGCCATGCTGCCTGCGGGCGCGTGCTGTGCCAACCATTCGGGCTTGAGCTGGCCAATGCCATGCTCGGCGGCAATAGAACCACCCAGGCGATCAACCACGTCGTAAACCACCGCATTGGCCGCCAGGCTCTGCTCGATCAGTGCGGCATTTTTAGCCGGGTCGGCATACGACAGATTGAAGTGCAGGTTGCCATCGCCAATGTGACCGAACGCAACGATACGCAACCCGGGAAATTGTTGATCCAGTGCGGCAGAGGCTTCTTCGATAAAACGCGGCAGCATGGAGATTGCCAGGCCCACATCGTGTTTGATGGAGAGCCCTTCCCGCTTCTGTGATTCGGCCAGCCCTTTACGAATGGCCCAGATCTGCGCCTGTTCGGCGGCGGATGTGGCGATATAACCGGGTGAAACCCCAGCCGCGGCACAGGCCTTCTGCCAGGAGGTGAGCAAGGCCTGGAGAAAATCGGCATCATGTGCCGATACTTCGATCATCAGACCCCAGGCCTCAGGCCAGGCACCTGCGGCTACGGGCAAAACAGCTTCCGGCAAATGCTTACGCACCAGCGACAAGGTATTTGCCGAAATCAATTCAGCAGCGGTCTGCGCACCGGCAAACACGGTCTGCGCCAACGCATGGCGTTCAACCGCCGACTGCACATCCGGCAGATCCAGCCAGATGAGTGCGCGCGCTGC
>CAZGHR010000076.1:0-4415 GCA_964525545.1 uncultured Dechloromonas sp. | reverse complement strand
CAGGTGTGCACGCACATGGCCGATCTGGACTACGGCAAGATCACCACCTACGCTGGCAACTATGATGACTTCATGGAAGCCTCGACCCAGGCGCGCGAACGTCAGGCCAATGCCAACGCCAAGGCCAAGGAACGGATTGCCGAACTGCAAACCTTCGTACGTCGCTTCTCGGCCAATGCATCGAAAGCCAAGCAGGCCACCAGCCGTATGAAGCTGATCGACAAACTGAAGCCGGAAGACGTGAAACCGTCGTCGCGCCAATACCCGTGGATCCGCTTCGAATTTGATGATAAAGACAAGCTGCACCGTCAGGCGGTTGAAATCGAAAACCTTGGCTTCGCCTATCCAGACAACGAGCCGCTGTTCAAGAACCTGTCACTCACCGTCAACGCGGGCGAAAAAATTGCCATCATCGGTGAAAACGGTGTGGGTAAAACCACCCTGCTCAAACTGCTGCAAGGCGAACTGACCCCAACCACGGGCACCATCAAATGGACCGAGAAGGCAAAGATCGGTTACTTCGCCCAGGACCATGCGGCTGACTTTGATTCGGATGAGAACCTGACCGACTGGATCTCAGGTTACGTGCGCGCCGGCGGTTACGAAGGCTCCGACGTTGAAACACTCATCCGCGGCACCTTAGGCCGCCTGCTGTTCTCGGGCGATGACGTCAAGAAACCTGTTCGTGTGATCTCCGGTGGTGAGCAAGGCCGCATGATGTTTGGCCGCATGATGCTGTTGCATTCAAACATCATGCTGATGGATGAACCATCCAATCACCTGGACATGGAATCGATCGAATCGCTGAACACCGCGCTGGATCTGTTCAAGGGCACGCTGATCTTTATCTCGCACGACCGCGAATTCGTATCATCGCTGGCGACACGCATTATCGACATCAAGGCAGATCACACCGTTGTCGACTTCCAGGGCAACTATGAGGATTACCTCGCCTCACAAGGCGTGAGCTAAGTCGCCCGCTTCGGCGAGGGTGCGAGGTAAATTTGTCTCGATTTTGGACGGTACGTCCCATGAGAGACGGGTTTGCCCCGCGCCCTAAGCGCAGGCTAGCAGATTAAGGTTTTTGATTCTTCGCAGCCTGCTGCGCCTCATACGCTGCTTTATCCGCAGCACGCTGCTGATCGGCCGCTTCGCGCTTCGCACGCTTCTCGGCGGCTTTGCGATCACGCTCGGCGGATGCTGCCTGAATTTCGGCATCGGTCTTCAATGGCGTGGCTGATTGTTCAGCATCGCGAATCTTCTTTTCCTGCTCCACCTGCTTGATCGTTTTGCCTTCGTCGATCGCCTTCTTGATGGACCCGGCCGGCGGATTCGGCTGACGCAATTCTTCCGGCGGATTCGCCAATTGATTGATCAGACGGCGCTCACGCACCTCTCGATCAATCACAGCCGCTTTTGCCTCCAGCGCCCGCGCCTTTTCACGCTCCTCGTAACGACGCTCTTTGGCTTTATCGATACAGTGGTTCACCAGAATCTTGCTATAGCAGTTCCAGCGGTCAATCTCTAACTGGGTATCGGCCTGGGCGCGAATCGCCTTCCCTTCGTCTTTCAGCGCTTTAGCTTCCTGATCGCGCGCATCCAGCACCGCCGGATCAAACACCGGTGCCGGGGCAGCCGCCATCACGGGCACAGACAGCACCCATCCGGAGCAAACCCCCAGGAAAATCCGGAACGAAGTGGAATAAAATCGGTTCATGCGCCCAGCATTGTAGGGCAGGCGGGCGTGATCGGGTAAAATTTACCCCTTAACTATTTCTATTTTCATCGGGAGTCCCGCCGTGCAAATCGTCTGTCTTGATCTTGAAGGTGTGCTTGTTCCGGAAATCTGGATCGAATTCGCCAACCGCACAGGCATTGAAGCGCTACGCCGCACCACGCGCGACGAGCCGGACTACGACAAACTGATGAAATACCGTCTGGACATTCTGCGCGAGCACAAGCTCGGCCTGCCAGACATCCAGAAGGTGATCGCCGAAATGGGCCCCATGCCCGGCGCCAAGGATTTCCTGGATCAACTGCGTCAGGATTTCCAGGTGATCATTCTGTCGGACACCTTCTACGAATTCGCCATGCCGCTGATGAACCAGCTGAACATGCCGGCGCTGTTCTGCCACAAGCTGGAAGCCGATGCAGAAGGCATGCTGGTCAACTACCACCTGCGCATGCCAGATCAGAAACGCGCCGCTGTTAAAGCCTTCAAGGGTCTCAACTTCAAGGTGATGGCAGCCGGTGATTCGTACAACGACACGGCCATGCTGGGCGAAGCCCACGCCGGCATTCTGTTCCATCCGCCAGAAAACGTTATCCGCGAATTCCCACAATTCCCGGTAACGATGAACTACACCGAGCTGAACGACGCCATCCGTAGCGCTTCGGCACGCATCTAATACACCGGGTCGGCGCATGCATCGCGAACGTTTCTACACACTCACGGCCTCTTGCCCGGATCGGGTCGGCATTGTAGCCGCCGTTTCCGGCTTCTTTGCCCAACACGGCGGCTGGATTCTCGAAACCACGTTGCACTCCGAGCCACCCAACGAAGAAGGCGTTGCCGCCTACTTCATGCGCCTGGAAATCAAGGCCGACTCGCTGCCGTTCGATCTGGAAGGGCTGCGAGCAGCCTTCCAACCCGTGGCCAGTGAATTCAATATGACCTGGAAGATTTCAGACTCGGCCAAGCGCAAGCGCGTGGTGATTCTGGTGTCTAAGCAGGAACACTGTCTTTACGATCTGCTAGCACGCTGGCAATCGAAAGAGCTGGATATCGACATCCCCTGCATCATCTCCAATCACGAGACACTGCGCGGCTTTGTCGAGTGGCACGGCATTCCGTTCCATTATGTGCCCGTCACACCCGACAACAAGCCCGAAGCTTATGCCCGCATCAGCCAGCTATGCACTGATGCACAAGCCGATGTGATGGTGCTCGCCCGCTACATGCAGATTCTGTCGCCCGAGCTTTGTGCACAGTTCTCGGGCCGCATCATTAATATCCACCACTCGTTCCTGCCATCTTTCGTTGGTGCCAAGCCTTATCACCAGGCCTGGGAACGCGGGGTCAAACTGATTGGTGCCACCTGCCATTACGTCACAGCTGATCTGGACCAGGGCCCGATCATCGAACAGGACGTCATCCGTATCGACCACTCCGACTCTGTCGAAGACATGGTGCGTTACGGTAAGGACATCGAAAAAACCGTATTAGCTCGTGGCCTGCGTAATCATCTCGAAGGCCGTGTACTGATTCACGGCAACAAAACCATCGTCTTCCGTTAATCCGCCGCCCGGACGATTGTGCTGACCGGGGGCGCATCCTGCAACAGGAGCTCCCATGATCACTGGTCAGCCCGTTACTGATATTGCTCACGTTGTACAAATGGCCGTCGCTCCGGTGTTTCTACTCACGGGCGTTGGTGCCGTGCTGTCTGTGCTCACAACGCGTCTCTCGCGCGTGATTGATCGCGGTCGGCAACTCGATCACTGGGTCTCTGAAGGCCATGACCCCAGCTGGTACGCACACGAACTCCTGAAACTGGCGAAGCGCAATTCGCTGATCAATACCGCCATCACACTGGCCACCATGTCTGCCTTCTTTGTATGTGCGGTCATTCTGGTTATCTTTACCAGTCAGCTTTTTCCCAGTCAGTCTGTCTTTGGTGATGTCGTCACCGCGCTCTTTATTCTGGCCATGCTCTGCCTGATGGGCTCACTGGCATTCTTTCTCGGTGAAATCAAAGTGGCCACGACCATTCGCTATTTCGGTCACTCCCTGCCGCCGCGCTCCTGAATAAAAAAGGCGGGTTCCGAAGAACCCGCCAAATCCACACGGAGAGGAGAAACTCTAAAGAACTACTCTTGCATACAACGACCGACCATTAATCGTGATACGCGTTTTCACCGTGGGAGGTGACATCCAGGCCTTCACGTTCCTCATCTTCAGGAACACGCAGACCGATAACAACATCCAGCAGCTTGAAGACTACGAAAGCCACTACACCCGACCACAGTACCGTGGTACCAACAGCCGTTGCCTGAATCACAACCTGATCTGCGATCGAGTAACCTTCAGCAACTGCATTCGTTACGTAGTCGTAGATACCGGAGCCGCCAAGCGCTGGGTCAGCAAACACACCCGTCAGCAGCGCACCCGTGATACCGCCCACGCCGTGGATACCGAACACGTCCAGCGAGTCGTCGACCTTGAGCATCTTCTTGAGGCCTGAAGCACCCCACAGACAGATCACGCCGCCGATCAGACCGATGATGATGGCACCACCCACACCCACAAAACCGGCAGCTGGGGTAATGGCAACCAGGCCAGCAACAGCACCAGACGCAGCACCCAGCATCGAAGGTTTGCCCTTGATCATCCACTCGGCAGCCAACCACGACAG
>CAZGHR010000075.1:0-4534 GCA_964525545.1 uncultured Dechloromonas sp. | reverse complement strand
GGTCCACTTAAATTCAGTCTGGGTTATCCTATAGGCGCGGGCCCGGGCGCCCAGAAACAGCCGTTCCAGTTTACGATGGGTAGTGCTTTCTAAAGAGGCCGTTATGAATCGTTTGCGTTCTAGTCGTTGGGTTCTACTTGCTGTTGCAATGTCCGGGCTGGTTTTCTCTGGCGTGGTTAATGCAACGGAAACCAAGATTGGTTTTGTTGATATGCAACGCCTTTTTGATCAGGCGCCGATTGCCATTAAAGCTAACAAGAAATTAACGGCCGAGTTTGCCAAGCGGGAGCTTGAACTGCAAAAGCTGGGCAAGCAGATTAAATCCCAGCAGGAAGCGCTCGAGAAGAATGGCGCCACAATGTCCGAGACGGAGCGTCGTAATCGTGAGCGTGATCTGTCGGATGCCTCGCGTGAGTTCCAGCGCAAACAGCGCGAGTTCCGGGAAGATCTGGATGTGCGTCGGAATGAAGCCATGGCTGTCGTGATCGAGCGTGCCAACAAGGCACTGAAGCAAATTGCCGAATCGGAAAAGTATGATCTGATCGTTCAGGATGCTGTCTACTTTAGTCCGCGCATCGATATTACCGACAAAATTATCAAAGCACTGGCTGATGATGGGAAGCTGCCTGCACAATGAGTAAGCCTAAGGTAACCCTAACGCTTGCTGAGATTCAGGCAAAACTCGGGGGTGAGCTCGTAGGCGATGGCGCTGTCGCGATTAGTGCTATTGCCCCATTGGCAGATGCCACCGAAGGTCAGGTGAGTTTTCTCTCGCAACGGAAGTATGCGCCGTTGCTGGCAACAACCGGTGCATCGGCGCTGATTCTGCCAATGGAAGCCAAAGGTCATTTCCCGCGCGCCCACATTCTCACGGCTAACCCGTACCTCTATTTTGCGCGTGTTAGCCAGCTATTAAATCCGGTGACGGTTCCCGATCCGCGCATTCACCCGACGGCCGTTATATCGCCAACCGCCAAGATTGGTCGTAACGCGATTATTCACGCGGGCGTCGTGATCGGCGATGATGTGTCTATCGGCGACGATGCATTGATCTACCCGAACGTTGTTATTTATCACGATTGCCACCTGGGCGATCGCGTCGTGTTGCATGCGGGTGTTGTGATTGGCGCCGATGGATTCGGTAATGCCAAGGATGGTGATGCCTGGATCAAAATCCCCCAGATTGGCCGCACCGTCATCGGTAACGATGTGGAAGTCGGTGCTAATACCTGTATTGATCGTGGTGCACTCGATGACACGGTGATTGGTGATGGTGTGCGTATCGATGATCAGATCATGATCGGTCACAATTGCCGCATTGGCGATCACACCGCAATTGCGGCCTGTGCCGGTATTGCCGGTAGCACCATCATCGGTAAGCGATGCATTATAGGTGGTGCAGCCATGTTCTCCGGGCATATCGAGATCTGTGACGATGTCACGATTTCCGGCGGCACGGCGGTGATCAAAAATATCCGAAAGCCCGGTCAATACACCGGGGTATTTCCTAGTCTCCAGCATGGCGACTGGTTGCATATTGCCGCGAACTTACGCCAGCTCGATAGCCTGGCTAGCAAAGTTCAGTTACTAGAAGCACAAATCAAAACTTTGACCGAAAAACATAACGGGGAGTAATCCACATGCCACAACTCAATATCCATCAGATCCGTAAGATTCTCCCGCATCGTTATCCATTCCTGCTCGTTGATCGCGTTGAGGATATCGAGTACGGCAAAACCATTCATGCCATCAAGAACGTCACCGTGAATGAACCCTGTTTTACGGGGCATTTTCCTGAATACCCTGTCATGCCGGGTGTGCTGATTATGGAAGCTATGGCCCAAGCCGCTGCCATTCTGACCTTTGCCTCCGCTACCGAAGAAGAAACACTGCAGGCAGCAGATGACCTGTATCTGTTTGCCGGTATCGACAATGCACGCTTCAAGCGTCCGGTTGGCCCCGGGGATCGTCTGGACCTGTATGCCGAGATGGTTGCTAACAAGCGTGGCATCTACAAATACAAGGCGGTTGCCAAGGTTGATGGTCAGGTAGTGGCAGAAGCCGATCTGATGTGTGCACATCGTAAGATGGGCGGTGCCTGATATGGTTAATATTCACCCGAGTGCACTCGTTCATCCGAAGGCCCAGCTAGGCATCGGTGTGAATGTCGGTGCGTTCACGATTATTGGCGAGCATGTCAGTATCGGAGACGGTACAAGTATTGGCTCGCACTGCGTGATTGAAGGTCACACCACGATTGGTCGTGACAATAATATTCACCACTATGCGGCCTTAGGGGGCATACCCCAGGATAAGAAATACAATGGCGAGCCTACGCGTCTCGAGATTGGTGATCGTAATACCATTCGTGAGTTCGTGAGCTTCAATGTAGGCACCGTGCAGGATAAAGGCGTGACTACTATCGGCTCCGATAACTGGGTGATGGGTTACGTTCATGTGGCGCATGATTGCCGGATCGGTAACCAGACCATTCTGGCGAGTAATGCCCAGTTGGCGGGTCATTGCGAAGTAGGGGATTGGGCCATTCTCGGTGGTCACACCGGATATCATCAGTTTGTACGTATCGGTGCGCACGCCATGATTGGCGGCGGTTCCATGCTGGTGCAGGATGTGCCGCCATTTGTCATGGCGCAGGGATATCCAACAATCCCTCGCGGGATTAATGCAGAGGGTCTCAAGCGTCGTGGTTACACCTCTGAAGCCATCAATGCCATCAAGCAGGCCTATCGTGCCGTCTATAAGTCAGGCCTGAGCATGGAAGAGGCACGTCTCAAGCTGGATGAAATCCAGAAAACAGCACCTGAGGTGGCCATTCTTAACGAGTTCCTAGCTTCATCTCAACGCGGCATTATTCGCTAACCCGGGGTGGTGTTTGTGTCGGACAGGCCCCTGAAATTTGCTCTGGTTGCCGGAGAGGCATCTGGCGATGTGCTGGGTGCGAGTCTGATTCAGGCATTGAAACGTCGCTATCCGGATGCTGAATTCCTAGGGATTGGCGGTCCGAAAATGATCGCTGCCGGTCTTAAAAGTGAGTACGAGCAGGAAAAGCTTGCAGTGCGTGGTGCTGCCGAAGTGCTGTCGCACCTCCCTGAAATTCTATCCATACGGCGTGGGATTATTTCCCGTTTGAAGCACTGGCGTCCGAACGTATTTATCGGTATCGATGCGCCTGATTTCAACCTCACGGTAGAGCGCAAACTCAAGGCCTCCGGTATTCCTACCGTGCATTACGTCAGTCCAACGGTATGGGCATGGCGTCGCGGTCGAACCAAAAAAATTGTCGCGGCTGTGAATCAGTTGTTATGTCTGTTTCCCTTTGAACCCGCCTGTTATACCGATAGGGGATTGCATCCCGTATTTGTTGGCCACCCGCTGGCCGATGAAATCGATATGAACCCCGATCGTGCCTTGGTGCGACAAAGCCTCAAGCTGCCCGAAGCGTCGCCACTCATCACCCTGATGCCGGGCAGTCGTCAGTCCGAGTTGGCGTTTCATGCCGAACTGTTCATCGATACTGCCAATCGTGTGGCAGCAGAATTGCCTGATGCGCTATTTTTAGTGCCATTAGCAACGCCGGAAACACGGCAGCTGTTTGAAACTGCGCTGCGGCAATTTGCGCAGCCTGCCTTGAAGGTGAAGATACTCTTCGGCCATGCCCGCGAAGCCCTGGCGGCCAGCGATCTTGCGCTGGTGTGTAGTGGTACGGCAACCCTTGAAGCGGCATTGCTGCGTTGCCCTATGGTCATCACGTATAAGGTAACGGCAATTTCTGCCTGGATTTACCGGAAGATGCGTTATCTGACCTGGGTCGGGTTACCTAATATTCTATTGGGCCGTTTGGTTGTTCAGGAGTTGTTGCAGGAAGACGCAACGCCCGAGAAATTATCGACGGCGCTGATTGATCTCTGGCGACAGCCAAACCGGCGTAAAGAGATGGAAGCGTCTTTTGCAGCCATTCATACGAAGCTCCGTCAGAACTCGGCGGAGCGTGCTGCCGATGCCGTTGTCGATTGCCTCAAATTACAGGCATGAGTATGCAGCAGTGGGTGTGTGGTGTGGATGAAGCAGGGCGTGGGCCTTTAGTAGGTTCAGTAGTCGCTGCTGCTGTGATCCTTGATCCTGCCCGCCCAATCGTAGGCCTGGCTGATTCAAAAAAGTTACGTCCTGCTGTGCGTGAACGGCTGGCGATCGAAATCCGCGAAAAAGCGATTGCCTGGTGTATTGCTGAAGCTACCGCGCAGGAAATCGATCAGATCAATATATTGCAGGCAACCATGCTCGCGATGAAGCGTGCTATCGCAGGTTTGCAAGTGGTGCCCGCACATGCATTGATAGACGGCAACAGAATCCCAAAAGGGCTGCTCTGTAGCGCCGAAGCCATTGTTAAAGGCGATGCGAAAGAACCTGCCATATCGGCAGCATCGATTCTGGCCAAGACGGCCAGAGATGCACAGATGGTTGCGCTGGATGCGATTTATCCGCAGTATGGTTTTGCCAAACACATGGGTTATCC
>CAZGHR010000074.1:0-4589 GCA_964525545.1 uncultured Dechloromonas sp. | reverse complement strand
ATGGCAACTCGCGAACAACAAATCGCCGCCCTGGAAAAAGACTGGGCTGAAAACCCCCGCTGGAAAGGCGTCAAGCGCGGTTACACCGCAGCTGACGTTGTGCGTCTGCGCGGCTCCCTGCAGCCTGAATACACCCTGGCACAACGTGGCGCCAAGGTTCTGTGGGACAAAGTCAACGGTGGCGCCAAGAAGGGCTACGTTAATGCTTTCGGCGCCATCACCGCCGGTCAAGCCATGCAGCAGGCCAAAGCAGGCCTCGAAGCTGTTTACCTGTCGGGTTGGCAAGTTGCTGCTGACGGTAACACCTCGGAAACCATGTACCCGGATCAGTCGCTGTACGCATACGACTCGGTACCAACCATGGTTCGCCGCATCAACAACACCTTCAAGCGCGCTGACGAAATTCAGTGGTCGCGCGGCATCAATCCGGGCGACAAAGAATTCATCGACTACTTCCTGCCAATCGTTGCCGATGCAGAAGCCGGTTTTGGTGGTGTTCTGAACGCATTCGAACTGATGAAGAACATGATCGCTGCCGGTGCTGCAGGCGTTCACTTCGAAGACCAACTGGCTGCCGCCAAGAAGTGTGGTCACATGGGTGGCAAGGTTCTGGTTCCAACCCGTGAAGCCATCGAAAAGCTGATCTCGGCACGTTTCGCTGCTGACGTGATGGGTGTACCAACCCTGATCCTGGCTCGTACCGATGCTGAAGCGGCCAACCTGATCACTTCGGACTACGACGAAAACGACAAACCATTCCTGACCGGTGAGCGCACCCAGGAAGGTTTCTACCGCGTCAAGAATGGTCTGGAACAGTCGATCAGCCGTGGCGTTGCTTATGCTCCTTACGCTGATCTGGTCTGGTGTGAAACTGGCGTGCCTGATATCGGCTTTGCCCGTGAATTCGCTCAAGCTGTTCTGGCCGCTTGCCCAGGCAAGCTGCTGTCGTACAACTGCTCGCCATCGTTCAACTGGAAAAAGAACCTCGACGACAAGCAAATCGCTTCCTTCCAGGAAGAGCTGTCGGCACTGGGTTACAAGTACCAGTTCATCACACTGGCCGGTATCCACGTCAACTGGTACAACACCTTCAAGTTTGCCAAGGCATACGCTGGCGGCGAAGGCATGAAGCACTACGTTGAAATGGTTCAAGAGCCAGAATTTGCTGCTCGCGACCAGGGTTACACCTTCGTTTCGCACCAGCAAGAAGTTGGCACCGGTTACTTCGACGAAGTGACCACCGTCATCCAGGGTGGTACGTCGAGCGTGAAGGCACTGACCGGTTCGACCGAAGAAGAACAGTTCCACTAAGAACTGAACCGCTTCAGCAGAAACAGCACCTCCGGGTGCTGTTTTTGTTTGTGTGCTTTACACTGAATCAAGCTAAACTGGCCGAACATAACAACACACATAGAGGACCCCATCATGACCCAAAACGTCACCCTCGGCGGCAACCCGATTCAAGTCGGCGGCACGCTCCCGCAACCTGCATCCACCGCGCCAGCTTTCAAACTTGTGGCCAAAGATCTGAGCGATGTCACACTGGACAACTTTTCCGGCAAACGCAAAGTGCTCAACATTTTCCCGAGTGTCGATACGCCAACTTGTGCCACCTCGGTACGAAAATTCAACGCCCAGGCGACTCAACTCAACAACACCGTCGTGCTGTGCATTTCGGCGGATTTGCCTTTTGCTCAATCGCGTTTCTGTGCCGCCGATGGCCTAGATAACGTACAGACCCTATCCACCATGCGCGGCCGTGAATTCATGCAGAACTATGGTGTTGCTATTGAATCCGGTCCGATCGCCGGCTTGACGGCCCGCGCCGTAATCGTGCTTGATGAAAACAACCGCGTACTTCATAGCGAGCTGGTTAGCGAAATCAAGAATGAACCCAACTACGATGCGGCTCTAGCTGCACTGGTTTAACCACCCGCTTTTTTAGGTGACCAATAGTCCTTCTGAGCGTACGCGTCTTTTAACAGATCAATAAAAGCGCGTACCTTCAGCGGCAAATGACGTCGTTCGGGAAACACGGCATAAATACCCACCGGTGGCGCGGCCCATTCATTCAGAACACTGACCAATCGCCCCGCCTGTAAATCTTCGCCTACCTCCCACATCGAGCGCCAGGCTAGGCCTGCGCCTGCTCTTGCCCACTCGGCCAGTACCACACCATCATTACATTCCATTGAGCCCTTAACGCGAATACTACGTGTCTTGGAACCTGTGCCGGATCGGAATGCCCAACCGCGCTGCGGCCCCAATGCCAGACAATCGTGTGCCGCAAGATCCTCTGGTGTTTGGGGGATACCACGCTTTTCGAGATAGGCAGGTGATGCAACGACCACCCGCTGCATTTCTCCCAGATGCACTGAGACCAGATTGGAATCGACCAGCGCACCCAGTCGTATCCCGCAATCAAAACCCTCGTTCACCAGGTCCACCAGACGATCAGATAAATCGAGGGTAATACTCACATCCTGATGCCGCGCCAAAAATGCGGGCACATGGGGTGCCACATGCCGACGACCAAACCCGGCAGGGGCTGTCATCCTCAGGTGCCCACTCACTTGGACACTCCCTCGGGCTGCAGCCGATTCCGCCCCGGCCAGGTCATTCAGAATCCGGACGCAATCTTCCAGATAATTTTGACCTGCTTCGGTAAACGAAATCCGACGGGTCGTTCGGTGCACCAACTGTGACCCTAATCGTTCTTCCAATGCGTCGAGTCGACGCGCCATGATGGCCGGCGTCACGCCTTCAACCCGCGCCGCCGCCGATAGAGAGCCATGAGTTGCTACCAGCACCAGCGCCTGCATTTCTTTAAACGGGTTCATCGGTTTCTCCGAACTATTTAATACTTTAAGTACAAAAAGAAGGGATATTTTTACATCTTTTAATTCCATTTGCACTGCAATAGAATGTGCAACATCATCAAATTCTGTCCTTTTCTTCGCTTTACTGCTTACCTTTACGGAGTTTTCACATGAGCCTCAAACTACCTGCCGGCGTTCAAATTACCGGCCCGATCAATGCCCGTTATGAAGAAATTCTTACCCCGGAAGCACTCGAGTTTGTTGCCAAACTACATCGCGCCTTCGAGCCGCGCCGTCAGGAACTCCTGAAAGCCCGTATCGAGCGTCAGGCACGTATTGATGCCGGCGAAATGCCGGACTTCCTGCCGGAGACCAAGCACATCCGCGAAGGTGACTGGAAAGTGGCACCGCTGCCTAAGGCGCTGGAGCGCCGCCGCACCGAAATCACCGGCCCGGTTGAGGCCAAAATGATCATCAACGCCTACAACTCGGGCGCTGATTCGTACATGACCGACTTCGAAGACTCGAACAGCCCGAACTGGGAAAACCAGATCCAGGGCCAGGTTAATCTGTACGATGCCATCCGTCGTAAGCTCTCGTTCAAGAACGAAGCTGGCAAGGAATACAAGCTGAACGACAAGATCGCCACGCTGCAGATTCGTCCGCGCGGTTGGCACCTCGATGAAAAGCATGTCCTGATTGATGGTCAGCGCGTTTCCGGCGGCATCTTCGACTTCGGTCTCGTGTTCTTCCACAACGCCAAGGAACAGATTGCCCGCGGCGCCGGCCCCTTCTACTACCTGCCAAAGATGGAAAGCCACCTGGAAGCCCGTCTGTGGAACGACATCTTCGTGATGGCACAGAACGAGATCGGTCTGCCACAAGGCACCATCAAGGCGACCGTACTGGTTGAAACCATTCTCGCCACCTTCGAGATGGAAGAGATTCTGTACGAACTGCGCGAACACTCGGCCGGTCTGAATGCCGGTCGCTGGGATTACATCTTCAGCTGCATCAAGAAGTTCAAGAAGAACAAGGATTTCTGTCTGGCCCAACGTGGCGCCATCACCATGGAAGTGCCCTTCATGCGTTCGTATGCCCTGGCACTGGTTAAGGCCTGCCACAAGCGCGGCGCACCGGCCATGGGCGGTATGTCGGCCCTGATCCCGATCAAGAACGATCCTGTCGCCAATGAAAAGGCGCTGGCCGGTATCCGTCATGACAAGACCCGTGACGCCAACGACGGCTTCGATGGTGGCTGGGTTGCTCACCCAGGCCTGGTAGCCATCGCCGCTGAAGAGTTCCAGAAGGTGCTGGGCGATCGTCCGAACCAGTGGGAAAAGCAACGCACTGAAGAATTCGGCGCCAAAGACTGGTTGAACTTCCAACCTGAAGCACCGATTACCGAAGCCGGTCTACGCAATAACATCAACGTTGGCATCCACTACCTCGGTAGCTGGCTGGCCGGTAACGGCTGCGTGCCAATTCACAACCTGATGGAAGATGCGGCCACTGCTGAAATCTCGCGTTCGCAAGTCTGGCAGTGGGTTGTTTCGCCGAAGGGGATTCTGGATGACGGCCGCAAGGTCACCATCGAAATGGTCCGCGGCATGATCGGTGAAGAACTGGTCAAAGTCAAAGCCACAGTCACTGCACAAGGCGAAGATACGGCAACCTATGATCAGGCTGCGGTAATTTTCGACAAGATGTCGCTGACTCCGGAATACCCAGAGTTCCTGACACTGCCGTTGTACGAAGCCATGGCCTAAC
>CAZGHR010000073.1:0-4666 GCA_964525545.1 uncultured Dechloromonas sp. | reverse complement strand
GCAGTCAGTGCGATTTCGGCATGTTGATGGTTGGGAATATTTACCCCAGCAATACGAGCCATTGAGTATCCTCAGTCTCTACTGAACTTGAACAATTGCGTCAATGACGCAATTAACCCTGACGCTGCTTGTGGCGTGGATCGGTGC
The DNA here is from genome assembly GCA_964525545.1 of uncultured Dechloromonas sp. Taxonomy (GTDB): domain Bacteria; phylum Pseudomonadota; class Gammaproteobacteria; order Burkholderiales; family Rhodocyclaceae; genus Fluviibacter. The sequence continues at coordinate 4,519 of CAZGHR010000073.1, read as the reverse complement.
AAATCACACGAACCACACCTTTGCGGCGGATGATCTTGCAGTTCCGGCAGATGCGCCGTACCGAAGCCAAAACTTTCATTACCTACTCCTTTATATCGACATTCAGCCCAGCCGTGGCTTCCTGTCGGGTTCTTGCGTAGAGATTTAAAACAAAAAACGATTACTGCGTTGATCGGTATGTCTAGGTTGCGATTTACCGGCTACCTAAACCGCCTTTGAAGTTTGCCTTCTTCAGGAGGTTTTCATACTGATGCGACATTGCAAAAGCCTGCACCTGAGACATGAAGTCCATGGTGACGACCACAATAATGAGCAGCGAGGTGCCGCCAAAGTAGAACGGCACGTTCCACTTGAGAATCAGGAACTCCGGCAGCAGACAGACGATGGTGATGTACACGGCACCGATCAGTGTGAGGCGGGTCAGAATTTTTTCGATATAACGCGAGGTTTGCTCACCCGGGCGAATGCCTGGAATGAATGCACCACTCTTCTTCAGGTTGTCCGAGGTTTCACGGGTGTTGAAAACCAGGGCCGTGTAGAAGAAACAGAAGAATACGATGGCTGCAGCATAGAACAGGATGTACAACGGTTGTCCTGGCGACAGGCCGTTAGCAATATCCTTGAGCCACAGCATATTCTCGCCGGAACCAAACCAGCCTGCCAGCGTAGCAGGGAACAGAATGATCGACGAGGCAAAGATTGGTGGGATAACGCCAGCCATGTTGAGCTTGAGCGGCAGGAACGATGACTGACCACCGTAGAGCTTGTTGCCGACTTGACGCTTGGCGTAGTTCACCAGAATGCGGCGTTGGCCACGTTCGACGAACACAACGAATGCGGTGACGACAACGACGATGGCAACGATAACAATTGCGGTCAGCGGGTTCATGGCACCGGTACGGACCAGTTCCAGAATGCCACCCAGCGAGCCGGGCAGGCCTGCTGCGATACCGGCGAAGATGATGATCGAGATGCCATTGCCCAGACCACGTTCGGTGATCTGCTCACCCACCCACATGAGGAACATAGTGCCAGTGACGAGGGTAATAACGGTTTCCAGACGGAAACCCATACCAGGATCCAGCACCAGACCAGGCTGTGCTTCAAGAGCAACGGCGATACCAAGGGCCTGGAAGAATGCCAGAACAACGGTGCCGTAGCGGGTGTACTGCGAAATCTTGTGTTGTCCAGCCTGACCCTCTTTCTTCAGAGACTCGAGCGCAGGACTTGCAACGGTCATCAACTGCATGATGATCGATGCAGAGATGTAAGGCATGATGCCCAGTGCAAACACGGTAAAGCGAGACAAGGCACCACCGGAGAACATGTTGAACATGCCGAGAATGCCGTCTTTCTGACGAGAAAACAGATCGGACAGCACCGACGGGTCGATTCCCGGTACGGGAATGTGCGCGCCGATGCGATACACGATGAGCGCACCCAGCAGGAACATCAAGCGACGCTTGAGTTCCCCGTGTTTGCTACCCTGCGTGAGTGCGTTTTGCTGCATGTCCGATCAGTTCCTGTATGACTTAAGCTGCTTCGATCGAGCCGCCAGCGGCTTCGATGGCTGCCTTGGCGCCCTTAGTGGCGCTGATGCCCTTGAGCACAACCTTGCGGCTGATTTCACCGGACAGCACAACCTTGGCCGACAGCGCCAGCGACGATACAACGCCACACTGCTTGAGCACGGCCAGGTCGACATCGTCAACAGGCATGTTCTGCAGGTCGCTGAGGCGAACTTCAGCAACACGAGCACGGGTCAGCGAAACGAAACCACGCTTCGGCAGACGACGATGCAGCGGCATTTGACCGCCTTCGAAACCAACCTTGTGGTAACCGCCGGTACGCGACTTCTGACCTTTGTGACCACGGCCCGAAGTTTTGCCCAGACCGCTGCCGATGCCACGACCAACGCGCTTTGCAGCGTGTTTGGCACCAGCACCCGGTTTAATGGTATTGAGTTCCATAGCTTCCTCTTAGACGCTTTCGCTCTTCACGAGGTATTGAACCTTGTGAATCATGCCGCGGACGGCCGGGGTATCTTCCAGCACAGCGGTCGAGTTAAGACGGCCCAGACCCAGACCACGCACGGTAGCGCGGTGGTCTTGCTTGGTGCCGATAACGCTCTTGACGAGCGTAACCTTGAGTTTTTTATTCGACATGACTTACCCCAGAATTTCTTCAACGGACTTGCCACGCTTGGCAGCAACTTCCGAAGGTGTGTTCATGGCCTTCAGACCATTCAGGGTTGCGCGGACGACGTTGTACGGGTTGGTCGAGCCAAGGCACTTGGCTACAACGTTGGTGATACCAACGACTTCGAACACGTTACGTACTGCACCACCGGCGATGATCCCGGTACCTTCCGGTGCCGGCTGAATGATCACCTTGGCTGCGCCGTGACGACCGATCAGCGTATGCTGTACGGTACCATTCTTCAGCGATACCTTGAACAGTTGGCGACGGGCTTCATCCATGGCCTTTTGAACTGCCAATGGCACTTCGCGAGCCTTGCCCTTGCCCATGCCGACACCACCATCACCGTCACCGACCACGGTCAGTGCGGCGAAGCTCATGATACGGCCACCCTTTACGGTCTTGCTAACGCGGTTGATGGCAACCATCTTCTCGCGCAGGCCAGACTCATCACGCTCTTCCGCTTGTTGCGGTTTGCGACTTTGTGCTTTCGCCATAGTTATCCTCGATTCCTACGCGGCTTAGAACTTGAGACCGTTTTCACGGGCAGCTTCAGCCAGAGCCTTGACACGGCCGTGGTACTTGAAACCCGAGCGGTCAAAAGCTACTTCTTCGATACCTGCCTTGCGGGCACGTTCGGCAACCAGCTTGCCAACCGTTTGTGCAGCAGCAACGTTACCGCCGTTAGGAACGTCCTTGCGGATTTCCGTTTCAACGGTGGAGGCAGCAGCCAGAACCTTGCCACCACAAGCCGAGATGACTTGGGCGTAGATGTGCTGGTTGGTGCGGAAAACGCTCAGGCGCACGGCCTTCAGGCCAGCGATGCGGGCACGTGCCTGACGGGCACGGCGCAGACGCGACTGTTTCTTATCTTTCATGAGGCACCCTTACTTCTTCTTGGTTTCCTTGAGGATGACGACCTCATCGGCGTAACGCACACCCTTGCCCTTGTAAGGCTCTGGCTTGCGGTAAGCACGAATTTCGGCAGCAACCTGACCTACTTGTTGCTTGTCGATCCCCTTGATCAGGACTTCGGTTTGCGACGGGGTTTCCACTTTGACGCCAGCTGGCATCTTGTGGGCAACCGGGTGCGAGAAACCGAGCGAAAGGTTCAGGGTGTCGCCCTGGGCAGCGGCACGATAGCCCACGCCAACCAGAGTGAGTTTCTTTTCGAAACCCTTGGACACGCCATTGACCAGGTTGGCCAGCAGTGCGCGCGTGGTGCCCGACAGTGCGTTTGCATTTTCTGCGCCGGCAACTGCTTTAACAACCAACTGCTCACCTTCGACCAACACGTCAACTGCCGGGTTACGGTTCAGCGTCAGCGAACCCAGCGGGCCCTTGACGGTGACGTTAGTACCAGCCAGATTGACTTCAACACCTTTAGGCAGTGCGATTGGATTCTTAGCTACACGAGACATGTCGAATCCTCCCTTACGCCACGTAGCAGAGCACTTCGCCGCCGACATTGGCTGCACGGGCGCTACGATCAGTCATCACGCCTTGTGGTGTGGAGACAATCGCGATGCCCAGGCCATTCATGACGCGGGGAATGTCAGCAGACGGTTTGTAGACACGCAGGCCAGGGCGCGAGACGCGTTCAATGCGCTCAATCACCGGGCGACCAGCGTAGTACTTCAGACCAATTTCTAATTCCGGCTTGGCAGCTTCACCACGCACGGCAAAATCCTCAACGTAACCTTCATCCTTGAGCACTTTTGCAACGGCTACTTTCAGCTTGGAGGAGGGCATACGCACCACCAGCTTTTGTGCCATTTGCGCATTGCGGATGCGGGTCAGCATATCGGCGATCGGATCACTCATTGCCATATCAAATCCTCCTGCTTACCAGCTGGCCTTGATCACGCCCGGGATTTCTCCCTTAAAGGCGAGCTCACGGATCTTGTGACGACACAGACCGAACTTACGGAATGTGCCACGGGGACGGCCCGTCAACTGACAGCGGTTGCGGGTACGGGTTGGGTTAGCGTTACGCGGCAGCTGTTGCAGCTTCAGGCGGGCTTCGTAACGGGCTTCGTCGCTTTGCGACTGGTCGTTAATGATTGCCTGCAGGGCTTCACGCTTCTTGGCGAATTTCGCAACAAGGGCGCGACGCTTCGCTTCACGATTGATCAGGGCTGTTTTGGCCATAATCGCCTCAATTCTTGAAAGGGAACTTGAAGGCAGCCAGCAGAGCCTTAGCTTCGCTGTCATTCTTCGCGGTGGTCGTGATGCTGATATTCATCCCGCGCAGAGCATCGATCTTGTCGTACTCGATTTCCGGGAAAATGATCTGCTCTTTGACACCCATGTTGTAGTT
>CAZGHR010000072.1:0-4759 GCA_964525545.1 uncultured Dechloromonas sp. | reverse complement strand
ACGCCGGATCGTGTGCGTGAGACGCTGTTTAACTGGCTAGGTCAGAATTTGTCAGGATGGCGGTGTCTGGATCTGTTTGCCGGATCCGGTGCTCTGGGTTTTGAGGCGGCATCACGCGGCGCCGCATCGGTGGTGCTGGTGGAGCAGCTGCCTGCAGTGGCGCGCAGCCTGCAGGGTGCGGCTGATTTGCTGAAAGAGCCGGTATTGAGCGTGGTGTGTGCCGATGCGCTGGCCTACCTGAAGAAACCGATGCCACCGCTGGATCTGGTGTTTGTGGACCCCCCTTATGGACAGGGCTGGTTGGATCGGATCATCATGCCTTTATTGCCGCATCTGGCAGACAACGCCCGGCTCTACGTAGAAGCTGAGGTAACGTTGCCAGACCAGTTGGCGCCGGGGTTGCATTGCCTAAAACGTGGGCAAGCGGGTCAGGTGCATTATCATCTTTATTCTTTCGAGACTTCTAACGGATCTGCCTGACATGCTGAAACGCGAAATCGCCATTTATCCGGGTACGTTCGACCCGCTGACTTGTGGTCATGAAGATCTGGTGCGCCGCGCTGCGGGCATGTTCGATGAAGTGGTACTGGCGATTGCCGAGAGCCGTTCCAAGAACCCCGTGTTTAGTTTGCAAGAGCGGATTGATATGGCCAAAACGGTTCTGGCGCCGTTGGATAATGTGCGCGTGGTGGGTTTTGACGGGTTGCTGATGGATTTTGTGCTCGAACAGCGAGCCAAGATTCTGATTCGTGGTTTGCGGGCGGTTTCTGACTTCGAATACGAATTCCAGATGGCGGGCATGAATCGTCGCCTCTATCCAGAGGTGGAAACGGTTTTTCTAACGCCAGGTGAGCGCCACATGTTTGTGTCGGCCACGATGGTGCGGGAAATTGCCCGCCTCGGTGGTGACGTCAGTTCGTTTGTCTCGCCGCACATCAATGCCTGTTTTGTGAAGCGTGGCTGGGGTAAACCATCTCCCTGATGCGTGTGGGGTGGCTAAAAACCGCGCAATCAGGGACAATTCGCCCCTAAAATTACCTTATTTAATCGTTGTCTAGGAGTCTGCTATGTCGCTCATGATTACCGATGAGTGCATCAACTGTGATGTCTGTGAACCGGAATGCCCTAACGAGGCGATTTCTCAAGGTCCGGAAATCTATGTGATTGATCCGAATAAGTGTACGGAATGTGTTGGCCACTACGATGAGCCGCAGTGTCAGCAAGTCTGTCCGGTCGATTGCATTCCTAAAGACCCGGCGCACGAAGAAAGCCAGGAACAGCTCTGGGCCAAGTACGAAGGTCTGACCGGTAAGTAATTACTTCTGGCAGTGCGGGCAGTAAAACGTTGATCGTCCCGCCTGCCGGATTCTTCGAATCGGTTTGCCGCAACCCACGCAAGGTTGTCCATCGCGCTCATACACGGCGCATTGCAGTTGAAAGCAACCGGCGCCGCCATCAGAATGGACGTAGTCTCTGACGCTGGAGCCACCAGCAGCTACCGCTGCGGATAAAGTCTGCTTTACTGCGTCGGCGAGCAAGTCGCAGCGTGTGGCGCTAATGCGTTGTGCAGCGCGTAGCGGCGAAATGCCGGAGAGAAAAAGACTTTCAGCGGCGTAGATGTTGCCAATGCCAACGACCAGATGGCTATCCATCAGCACAGGTTTGATCGGGCCGCTACGTTTGCGCAGGTGTTCGTGTAGCCAGGCGCCGTTGAACGCATCTTCCAGCGGTTCGACACCCAGTACAGCCATCAGCGGATGCGCCATCAAGGGTGTTGCATCATCGTGCCAGAGCAATGCACCAAATCGCCTCGGGTCTCTGAGTCGCAAGATCTTGTCACCAAATTCGATGTCCACATGATCATGCGTTTGAGGGGGCGTGTCCGGCGTTACGATGCGTAAGCTCCCTGACATCCCCAGGTGCAGAATGAGGGTAGCCGTTGATCCGTCGCTGCCTTTAGGCAGTTGATCGATATCCAATAAAAGATACTTGCCTCGCCGGCGGATCTCTTTGAGGCGGCTGCCTTGTAAGCGCTGGTTGAGATTGCCGGGTAGCGGGTAGCGTAGCTTGGGCGTGCGCGTTACGGCGCCGGTGATTAAACGGCCGCGTAGCTCCGGTTCCAGGCCAAGTCGGCTGACTTCAACCTCGGGCAATTCGGGCATCTGGACTCATCCTCTCGCAATATTTCGGTGAAAAGCGCTTAAGACGGGATAAGATAACGCCACCATGCCGTTCAGACCAAGTTTTTTACTGTCCCGCTTTTGCAGTGCGTTCAAGCAGAAGGCCTCTTTTACATCCTTAGGGTTTTTGGGCGGCTTGCTCGTTTCCGGGGGTGTCTGTGCTGAAGTTGCTACAGGGCCTGCTCCTGTCCAGACAATTGATACGCCGCCACAGGTTGTGTTCGAGGTTATTCTGGCCGAGATTGCGCTCAAGCGTGATAAACCCCAGGTGGCCTTGGCGGCCTATGCAGATCTGGCGCTGAAATATAACAATCCCGAAATCTTCCGGCGCACGTTCGAAGTCGCCACCATGAACCGTCAGCCGGAACTCATGCTGGAAGCGGCAAGACTTTGGGTTGAGAAAGAGCCGAATTCAACCGATGCGCTGAATGTGCTGGCGTCTACCCAGATACTGATGGGGCGGTATGCCGATGCGCAACCCGTGTTGTTGCGCTATCTCTCTTTGTTGCCCGCGGATAAGCGACCTCAGGAGTTGTTGATGCTCGGCCAGCGCTTTCCGGCACAGGCGGACCCGCAACGCGCGCGCGTTTTGATTGATGCGGTAACGGCGCCCTATTTGTCGGTGCCTGATGCGCAGCTGGCTCGTGCGCAGGCTGCCTTGCGGGCGGGAGATGACCCGGCTGCGCTGGAAGCGGTGCAGAAGGCGCGTCGACTGAAGCCGGACTCGGAGCCAGGCGTGCTTTTGAATGCACAGATTGTGGCAAAGAGGTCGCCGGGCGCTGCGTTAAAAATTCTGGCCGATTACCTTTCTGATTACCCCAATGCGTCAGCCATTCGTGCCGTATACGCGCAGCAACTGTTATCTGCAGATCGTCTGGCAGAAGCCAAAGCCCAATTGCAGATTCTGGTAGCGCAGAAAGAAATTGTGCCGGAGCCTTTGTTTGCTGCCGCCGCTATTGCGATTCAGGCACAAGATCCCCCTCTGGCCATTCAGGCATTGCAGCGTTTGTTGACCATGGACTCGGTGGATACCGCGCTAATCGAATATAACCTCGGCCTTGCTTACGAGAGTCAGGCGGAGCTAGATAAAAGCCGTGGCGATTCTCAGCAGTTTGCCGCGGCAGATTCTGATGCCGTGATGCATTACCTTAAGGTATTGCCCAGCGAGTATTTTGTAACGGCACGGTTGCGGGCCGCTAACCTGATGGCGCGTGATGGCGATTTGAAGGCCGCACGAGCACTGCTTGAAACCACGCCGGCACGCGATGCCGCAATGCGCGCCGAATTGGTGGTGGGTGAGGCGACGCTGGTACGAGACAGTGGGGATGTGGCAGGTGCATTTGCAATCGTGGATGCGGCACTCAAAAAAGATCCGTCGAGCATTTTGTTGCGCTATGAGCGTGGGATGTTGGCAGAACGCTCTGGCAAGATGGCCATCTTTGAGCAGAGCATGCGCGAAGTGATCAAGCGCGACCCCAAATATGCGCAGGCCTATAACGCACTGGGCTTTACCTACGCCGATCGCAATATCCATCTCAAAGAGTCTCGTGTCCTGCTCGAGAAGGCCTTGTCTCTGTCTCCGAATGACCCGTTCATTCTCGACAGTATGGGATGGTTGTATTACCGTGAAAAAAATTATCCCGTTGCCCTCGAGTTTCTGAACAAGGCGGCTTCACTGCGGCTGGATCCCGAGATCATCGAACATCAGGTGGTGGTGCTTAAGGCCATGGGTCGGGATGAAGAGGCTGCCAGAGTTTGGCGGGTGGGTCTGCGGCAGTTCCCGGATAACGTGCAGTTGCGGGACAAAGGCAAGTCGCTGGGGCTGGATGCCGCCCCCGTTGCTGCGCCCAGTCAGTCGCTGTGAGCGTGCCTGTGCTGCGTTGGTTCATACCGGGTTTGTTCCTATTGCTTTCAGCGTGTGCGCATGTGCCGGGGCCAGAGCTCAATGGCGCGGCCAAGTCGTCGCAGCTCAATAGCGGCCAGCAGTGGCAGCTGGCCGGACGTTTTGTGGCTGGGCAGCGCGCCAGTGATGCTGCCGAGGCCAATGCGCCGGACCCTGTTGCAGGACGATTTGCCTGGCAGCACCAGAGCGCGGAAGATACCTTGTGGTTGATCGGTCCTTTGGGCAATACCTTGGCAAAAATTGAACTCACGCCAACGGGTGTGCGCTGGCAGGACGCCAGAGGCAAGCGCGGGGAGGCGACGAGTTTGCAGGCCTTGGGAGAATCTCTTGCCGGCGTTCGATTGCCGGACGTGGCGGCTGATGCCTGGTTACGAGGCCGATGGGCAAAATCGGCGGTACAGGCACGCGATGCAAATGGTCGGGTATTGGCTGCAGGCGCGAGGGGCTGGGTGTTTGAGTATCGTTATGGCGCACCAGCGCCAGAAGACTGGCCTTTAGCCATTGAGGGTGCCGGCCCGGATGGTCTTTGGGTGCGTGTCGCCTTGACGGAATGGGACGGTGTCAGCGATCCGGCGGATCGGCCAGCCCCTTGATGCGCTATGAGCTTTAAGACGCCCGCTGTTTTGCCCGACCCCCAGGTGGCCATGCGTTGGAACTGGTCATCCAGCTATCCGGC
>CAZGHR010000071.1:0-4787 GCA_964525545.1 uncultured Dechloromonas sp. | reverse complement strand
GTAGGACCGGAAGAAGAATTCGATGCGATCACCATCGGGCTGGCATCGCCCGAGAAGATTCGCTCGTGGTCTTTTGGTGAGGTCAAGAAGCCTGAAACCATCAACTACCGTACGTTCAAGCCAGAGCGTGATGGTCTGTTCTGTGCCAAGATCTTTGGCCCGGTTAAAGACTATGAGTGTCTGTGTGGCAAATACAAGCGCCTGAAGCATCGTGGCGTGATCTGTGAAAAGTGTGGCGTTGAAGTCACGCTCGCCAAAGTGCGTCGTGAGCGCATGGCGCACATCGAACTGGCCAGCCCGGTTGCCCACATCTGGTTCCTGAAGTCGCTACCATCGCGTCTGGGTATGGTGCTCGACATGTCGCTGCGCGACATCGAGCGCGTTCTGTACTTTGAAGCCTTTGTTGTCGTTAATCCTGGCATGACACCGCTGTCGCGCGGTCAAATCATGACCGAAGACGATTACAACGCCAAGGTTGAAGAATTCGGTGACGAATTCGACGCCATGATGGGCGCCGAAGGTATCCGCGAAATGCTGCGCTCGCTGGACCTGGATCGCGAAGTGGATCGTCTGCGTTCAGAGCTGGCCACGACCGGTTCGGAAGCCAAGAGCAAGAAGCTCACCAAGCGCCTGAAGATTCTTGAGGCATTCCAGCGTTCGGGTATCAAGCCTGAGTGGATGATTCTGGAAGTGCTGCCTGTGCTGCCACCAGACCTGCGTCCGCTGGTACCGCTTGATGGCGGCCGTTTCGCTACGTCGGATCTGAACGATCTGTATCGTCGCGTCATCAATCGTAATAATCGTCTGAAGCGTCTGCTCGAGCTGCGTGCACCGGACATCATCGTTCGCAACGAAAAGCGCATGCTGCAAGAAGCAGTGGATTCGCTGCTCGATAACGGTCGTCGTGGCAAGGCCATGACCGGCGCCAACAAGCGTCCGCTGAAGTCGCTGGCCGACATGATCAAGGGTAAGGGCGGTCGCTTCCGTCAGAACCTGCTGGGTAAACGCGTTGACTACTCGGGCCGTTCGGTCATCGTGGTGGGTCCGCAGCTCAAACTGCATCAGTGTGGCCTGCCAAAGCTGATGGCCCTGGAACTGTTCAAGCCATTCATCTTCAATCGCCTTGAAGGCATGGGTCTGTCGACCACCATCAAGCAAGCCAAGAAGATGGTTGAAAACGAAGAACCAATCGTCTGGGACATCCTGGAAGAAGTGATTCGCGAACATCCAGTCATGCTTAACCGTGCGCCAACGCTGCACCGTCTGGGTATCCAGGCGTTTGAGCCAGTGCTGATTGAAGGTAAAGCCATCCAATTGCACCCACTCGTTTGTGCGGCCTTCAACGCCGACTTCGATGGTGACCAAATGGCGGTTCACGTGCCACTGTCGCTCGAAGCGCAGATGGAAGCGCGCACCCTGATGCTGGCCTCGAATAACGTGCTGTCGCCGGCTAACGGCCAGCCAATCATCGTGCCATCGCAGGATATCGTTCTGGGTCTGTACTACGCAACGCGTGAGCGCATCAACGCCAAGGGCGAAGGCATGATCTTCGCCGACGTGGCTGAAGTCGAGCGCGCACTGGCACTGAAAGAGCTGGATCTGCACGCCAAGATCACCGTTCGTCTGAACGAGTGGCAGCCGAAGGAATCGGGCGAAGGCTGGGTTGAAGTAACGAACCGTTACAACACCACCGCTGGCCGTGCCCTGCTGTCGCTGATTCTGCCGAAGGGTCTGCCGTTCAAGGCCATCGACAAAGCGCTGAAGAAAAAAGAAATCTCGAAGCTGATCGACGAATCGTTCCGTCGCTGTGGCCTGAAAGAAACTGTGGTGTTTGCTGACAAGCTCATGCAAAACGGTTTCAAACTGGCTACCCGCGCTGGTATCTCGTTCGCTTCGTGCGACATGCAAGTGCCTGCCGAGAAGGTCGACATCCTGAATGCAGCGCGCGAAGAGATTAAAGAGATCGAATCGCAGTACACCAACGGTCTGGTAACCGGCGGTGAGCGCTACAACAAGGTGGTTGATATTTGGGGCCGTGCTGGTGACCAGGTTGCCAAGGTGATGATGGATCGTCTGGGTAAAGAAGACGTCGTCGATGCCGAAGGCAAAACGGTGAAGCAAGAGTCGTTTAACTCCATCTACATGATGGCTGACTCTGGCGCCCGTGGTTCGGCAGCTCAGATCAAACAGCTGGCCGGTATGCGCGGCCTGATGGCTAAACCGGATGGTTCGATTATCGAAACGCCGATTTACTCTAACTTCCGTGAAGGTCTGAACGTTCTCGAATACTTCATCTCGACCCACGGTGCCCGTAAGGGTCTGGCCGATACGGCGCTGAAGACTGCGAACTCGGGTTACCTGACTCGTCGTCTGGTCGATGTGACGCAAGATCTGGTCATCATCGAAGATGATTGCGGTACTGACAACGGTTTCGTTGTGCGCGCCCTCATCGAAGGCGGTGAAGTCATCGAGCCACTGCGCGATCGTATCCTTGGTCGTGTCACGGCAGCTGACGTTGTCCATCCTGAAACGCAGGAAACCATCATCGCTACCGGCACCATGCTGGACGAAGATCTGTGTGATCTGATCGATCAGGCTGGCGCTGACGAAGTTAAAGTCCGCACCCCGCTGACCTGTGCCACCCGTTACGGTCTCTGCGCCCAGTGTTACGGCCGCGATCTGGGCCGTGGCTCCATGGTTAACGCCGGTGAGGCTGTAGGCGTGATCGCTGCCCAGTCGATCGGTGAACCGGGTACCCAGCTCACCATGCGTACCTTCCACGTGGGTGGTGCCGCATCGCGAGCTGCTGCTGCGTCGCAAGTAGAAAACAAGAGCGCCGGTGTGGTCCGTTTCTCGGCCCTTATGCGCTATGTCACCAACGCCCGTGGCGAAAAGATCGTCATTACGCGTTCCGGTGAAGTGCTGATCACGACCGAACTGGGTCAAGAGCGCGAGCGTCATAAAGTGCCTTATGGTGCAACGCTGATGGTGTCCGATGGCGACAACATCAAGGCTGGCACCAAGCTGGCAACGTGGGATCCACATACCCGTCCAATCATCACTGAGTACGCTGGTACCGTCCGCTTCGAACACGTCGAAGAGGGTGTTACGGTTGCCAAGCAGATGGATGATGTAACCGGCCTGGCAACACTGGTTGCGATCGATCCGAAGCGCGGTGGTAAGGCCCAGAACAAGGGTCTGCGTCCACAGGTCAAGCTGCTCGATGCCAATGGTAACGAAGTGCGTATCGCTGGTTCGGAGCATCCGGTGGCCATCGCCTTCCAGGTCGGCTCGATTATCAGCGTGACCGATGGTCAGCAAGTGGGTGTGGGTGACGTTCTGGCCCGTATGCCACAAGAATCGGCCAAGACCCGTGATATTACCGGTGGTCTGCCACGCGTTGCCGAACTCTTCGAAGCCCGTACACCGAAAGACACCGGTATGCTGGCTGAAGTGACCGGTACCGTGTCGTTCGGTAAGGACACCAAGGGCAAACAGCGCCTGGTGCTGACGGACCTCGAGGGCAACGACCACGAGTTCCTGATCCTGAAAGACAAGCACGTGCTGGTGCACGATGGTCAGGTCGTCAACAAGGGCGAACTGATTGTCGACGGCGAACCGGATCCACAAGACATTCTGCGTCTGAAGGGTATCGAAGAGCTGGCCCGTTACATCACTGACGAAGTGCAGGACGTGTACCGTCTGCAAGGCGTTAAGATTAACGACAAGCATATCGAAGTGATTGTTCGCCAGATGCTGCGCCGCGTACAGATTACCGATCCGGCTGATTCGACCTACATCAAGGGCGAACAAGTCGAGCGTTCGGAAGCACTGATCACCAACGACGCCCTGCGCGCCGAAGGTAAGCGTGAAGCAGAGTTTGAACCGGTGTTGCTGGGTATTACCAAGGCATCGCTGTCGACAGACTCGTTCATCTCGGCCGCATCCTTCCAGGAAACCACCCGTGTTCTGACCGAAGCCGCCATTATGGGCAAGCGCGACGATCTGCGTGGTCTCAAGGAAAACGTCATTGTGGGTCGCCTCATCCCGGCGGGTACGGGTCTGGCTTACCACGCAGCACGCCGCGGCCAGAGCGCCGCTGCCGCGCTGGACGATGCGTTCGAAACACCAGTCGAAGCGCTGGCTGTGGAAGAAATTGTGGCAGAAGCACCGTCGGCAGATGCTGGCGAGGCAGACGCCGCCAACTGATTCAGGGGGTAGGGTGGCTGGCTTGTCCGGCCGCCTCTCCCCGGGTCAACCCGGGTTCAGGTTGACGGAATGCCCTGTGGTGGTTTATCATCGCGGGTTTCTCCGGCTAAGCCGCTCGGTTTTCGTGCGGAACGCTGGTTTTGTAGCAGCGTTTCCGAGGGTTTGCCGGGCCACCCACAGGGTGTGACCGCAACTTATTTGTAGGAAGAAGGGTGGGTTTGCCACCCGGATTTATTGGGGATTTTTAGATATGCCAACCATTAATCAGCTCGTGCGTAAGCCGCGCGTCAAGGTTGAAGCCAAGAACAAGGTTCCGGCGCTTGAAGCTTGCCCGCAAAAACGTGGCGTTTGCACTCGCGTTTACACCACAACGCCTAAGAAGCCGAACTCTGCGCTGCGTAAAGTTTGTAAAGTTCGTCTGACCAACGGTTTCGAGGTTATCTCGTACATCGGTGGTGAAGGCCACAACCTGCAAGAGCACTCGGTCGTTCTGATCCGCGGTGGTCGTGTTAAGGATTTGCCAGGTGTGCGTTACCACACCGTCCGTGGCTCGCTGGATACCCAGGGCGTCAAGGATC
>CAZGHR010000070.1:0-4991 GCA_964525545.1 uncultured Dechloromonas sp. | reverse complement strand
GGCACCCGCGAAATCGAAGAAGCCGTCCAGAACCATAAGGCTATTGCCGAAGTGGCCGTGGTCGGTGTCGAAGACAAGCTCAAGGGTCAGGTACCAATCGCCTTCGCCGTGGTTAAGGATGCGGGTGTGGTTGATACGGCTGAGAAGGTTAAGGCGTTGGAGAAAGAAGTGATGGGTACGGTAGACGGTATTCTGGGTGCGATTGCACGTCCGGGCCGCGTTTACTTTGTGACCGCACTGCCGAAGACCCGTTCGGGCAAGATGCTGCGTCGTTCGCTGCAGGCTCTGGCCGAAGGCCGTGATCCAGGCGATCTGACCACCATTGATGATCCGTCGACCATTGAAAATATCAAGAAGATGGTTGCTGCTGGTTAATCGGTAGTCGCTTCAAACAAAACGGCCAGTCTGCGGACTGGCCGTTTTCATTCTAGAAGCAATCAATTGGCGGTGAGAGGTTGGGGAGGTGCTGCGGTTCGTTCAAGCAATAGCTCAAGACCGAGCGCTGACAAGGCATGTGGCAGGCATACCGGATTCATGGTGGACATGAGTCTGATACTGCCTTTGCCATTTAGGCTTTCGGCATTCGAAACTTTGCAGGCCTGACGCGCAACAGCGTCGGCAACGCGAACGAGCTCAGCTTGGTTGCCAATGAACTGACTGAGCATGGGGGTCAGAAAGTCGTAGTGCGTGCAACCGAGCACGACTTGGTCTACCCCCTGATCAATGAGCGGCAAAAGATGCTGTTCGATGTCCTGAATGACGGATGGTGCATTCAGATTCAGTGCTTCGACTTCGGTCGCCCAACCATGGCATGGAATGATGTGTACGGTCTTGTGAGGCGCATGGCGGGCAATGAGTTGCGCCAGCCGCTGACTTTTTGCGGTTGCTACGGTGGCGAGAACGGCAATTTTGCCGGTTTGGGTATTTAGTGCTGCCGGCTTGATGCCCGGCTCAACGCCAACAACGGGTATGCTTGGATGAGCGGCTCGTAGAGCCTCTATGGCTTCGGCCGTAGCCGTGTTGCAGGCAACAACCAGTGTGGTGCAGCCCTCATTAACGAGGGCCTGGCCCATGGCCAACACACGGGTACGGATCTGTTCGGAGGTTTTGTTGCCGTAAGGCACATGGGCCGTATCGGCGGCGTAGATCAGATCTGCTGCCGGGCAGATCTCGGCCAGTGCACCGAGTACCGACAGGCCGCCCAGACCGGAGTCAAAGACGCCGATCAAGGGACGAGGGCTGGTCAGCACTCGGGCACGTTCCTGTTAATGCAGATTACGACTTAACTGGAATCTTGCCGATCTTGACTTGCCATTCTTTCGGGCCGGTCTCGTGTACTGAGGTACCTGACGAATCTACGGCGACGGTGACTGGCATGTCTTCGACAGTGAACTCGTAGATGGCTTCCATGCCCAGATCGGCAAAGCCGACGACCTTGGCCTCTTTAATGGCTTTGGAGACGAGGTATGCAGCACCGCCAACGGCCATGAGATAAGCGGCCTTGTTGTCGCGAATCGCTTCAATGGCGACGGGGCCACGTTCGGCCTTGCCCACCATGGAGATGAGGCCGGTTTTTTCCAGCATCATGCGGGTGAACTTGTCCATACGGGTAGCCGTTGTTGGGCCTGCAGGTCCAACCACTTCGTCACGTACGGGATCAACCGGGCCAACGTAGTAGATGACGCGGTTGGTGAAGTCGACCGGCAGCTTCTCGCCACGGGCCAGCATGTCCTGGATGCGTTTGTGAGCAGCGTCACGACCGGTGAGCATCTTGCCGTTGAGCAGCAGGATGTCGCCGGGTTGCCACGAAGCCACTTCTTCTTTGGTCAGCGTGTCGAGGTTGACGCGTTTGGCTTTCTTTACATCCGGTGCCCAGGTGACGTCTGGCCAATCTTCAACCTTAGGCGTTGGCAGGTGAGCCGGACCCGAGCCGTCCAGATGGAAGTGGACGTGGCGGGTGGCGGCACAGTTCGGGATCATGGCTACAGGCAACGAAGCAGCGTGGGTTGGGTAGTCCAGGATTTTGACGTCAAGCACCGTGGTCAAACCGCCCAGGCCTTGGGCACCAATGCCAAGGGCGTTAACCTTTTCATACAGTTCCAGACGCAGCTCTTCAACGCGGGTCAGGGTATGGCCTTCAGCCGCTTTGGCTTGGAGTTCGTGGATGTCACAGGGTGCCATCAGCGATTCTTTGGCCAGCAGCATGGCTTTTTCTGGCGTGCCACCAATGCCGATGCCCAAGATGCCTGGCGGGCACCAGCCAGCGCCCATGGTCGGTACGGTCTTCAAAACCCAGTCTACGATCGAGTCGGATGGGTTGAGGGCGTAGAACTTGGTCTTGTTTTCCGAGCCGCCGCCCTTGGCAGCACAGATCACTTCCAGCTCGTCGCCTTCGACGATTTCGTAGTGGACAACAGCCGGGGTATTGTCTTTGGAGTTCTTACGGGCGCCAGCTGGATCCAGCAGCACCGAAGCGCGCAGAGTGTTATCTGGATTCAGGTAGGCGCGACGGACGCCTTCGTTGACCATTTCCTGAACGCTCATGGTGGCATCCCATTTGAGGTTCTGACCGACTTTGAGGAAAACGACGGCGATACCCGTATCCTGACAGATCGGGCGGTGGCCTTCGGCGGCCATACGGGAGTTGGTCAGAATCTGGGCAATGGCGTCTTTTGCGGCCGGGCTTTCTTCACGCTTGTAGGCTTCACCCAGGGCTTTAATGTAATCCAGCGGGTGGTAATAGCTGATGTACTGGAAGGCATCGGCGATGGACTGAATGAAGTCTTCTTGCTTGATAGCGGTCATGGTGGTTTTCCGGACGACTGTTAATAGGTTGGAAGCGTTAGAGGGCATGTAACTTTGTGCTTTTGGAATTGTAATGAAAACGGCATTATTTGGCACGGTTTGATATGGATCAATAAATGGTGCAATGCCGCACAAAACCCGTATAAATAAAGGCTTTAACGTGTAAGCAGGGTGTAAGGCTTAGGTCATTAAATGATCACGTACCCAGCGTACGGTCCGATCTCTGGTAAGCAGAGGCCGGTACCTAAATGCCGGCCCGAAACGTGCAAACGCTTCGGTGTAACCAGGCAGTATCTAACAATAGCGAGGAGATGCAACATGTCGAAGGTCTATCAACCGTCCGCGGATTTCGTGAAAAATGCAGCTGTATCGGGCATGGATGGGTACAAGGCTCTGTGTGCCGAAGCCGAACAGGATTATGAAGGTTACTGGGGCAAGCGCGCCAAGGAACTCCTCAGCTGGCAGACACCTTTCACTAAGATTCTCGACGAGTCGAAGGCACCGACTTACGGCTGGTTCGTTGATGGTAAGCTGAATGCTTCCTATAACTGTCTGGATCGTCAGGTTGAGCGTGGCTTGGGCGATAAAGTTGCCCTGATTTTTGAAGCCGATGATGGCCAAGTTACCAAGGTTACCTACAAAGAGCTGCTGGCTCGCGTTTCGAAGATTGCCAATGCGCTGAAGGAACTCGGCGTAGAAAAGGGTGATCGCGTCATTATTTATATGCCAATGACCATTGATGGTATTGCTTCGATGCAGGCTTGTGCCCGTATCGGTGCAACGCATTCCATCGTGTTCGGTGGCTTCTCTGCCCAGTCGCTGCGCGATCGTATTGAAGATGCCGGCGCCAAAGTACTGATTACCAGTGATGGTCAGTTCCGTGGTGGTAAGTCGTTGCCACTGAAGGCAATTGCCGATGAAGCATTTGGCATGGGTGGTTGTGAGAAGTGTAAGAGCGTTTTGGTATTCAAACGTACGGGCGCTGACGTTGCGATGACTGCTGGCCGTGATGTTTGGGCTGACGATATCGTTAACAAGCAGTCGGACCAGTGCGAGCCAGTCTGGGTTGAAGCTGAACATCCGCTGTTCCTGCTCTACACCTCGGGTTCGACCGGTAAGCCAAAGGGTGTTCAGCACTCGACCGGTGGCTACCTGCTGCACGCCATGCTGACGATGCTCTACACCTTCGATCTGAAGAAAGAAGACATTTTCTGGTGTACGGCTGATATCGGTTGGGTAACCGGCCACACGTACATCACCTACGGCCCATTGGCTTGCGGTGGTACGGAAGTGGTGTTCGAAGGCATCCCGACATTCCCGAATGCGGGTCGTTTCTGGGACATGATCCAGAAGCACAAAGTCAGCATTTTCTACACAGCGCCTACCGCGATCCGTTCGCTGGTCAAGGCATCGGATACCGATCCTGCTGTGCATCCGAAGAAGTTCGATCTGTCGAGCCTGCGTCTGCTGGGTTCGGTGGGTGAACCAATCAACCCAACGGCCTGGGAGTGGTACTACGAAAACGTCGGTGGCAGCCGCTGCCCGATCGTGGATACTTTCTGGCAGACTGAGACGGGTGGTCACATGATTACCCCAATGCCAGGTGCTACGCCGCTGGTTCCAGGTTCTTGCACACTGCCGTTCCCAGGTATTCAGGCTGCTGTGGTCGATGAAACGGGTAACGAAGTACCTTGGGGTCAGGGCGGTATCCTGGTTGTGAAGAAACCATGGCCGTCGATGATTCGTATGGTTTGGGGCGATCCAGATCGCTTCAAGAAGTCGTACTTCCCAGAAGATCTGGGTGGCAAGCTGTATCTGGCCGGTGACGGCGCGATCCGCGATGCTGAAAATGGCTACTTCACCATTACCGGTCGTATCGATGACGTGCTGAACGTATCGGGTCACCGTATGGGCACCATGGAAATCGAATCGGCACTGGTTGCGAACCCACTGGTCGCAGAAGCTGCTGTGGTTGGTCGTCCGGATGATCTGACTGGTGAAGCCATCGTGGCCTTCGTCGTGCTGAAGGGCGCTCGCCCAACAGGTGATGATGCCAAGCGTGTTATGAAAGAACTGTCTGACTTTGTTGGTAAGGAAATCGGTCCGATTGCCAAGCCGAAAGACATCCGCTTTGGTGACAACCTGCCGAAGACCCGTTCGGGCAAGATCATGCGCCGTCTGCTTCG
>CAZGHR010000069.1:0-5312 GCA_964525545.1 uncultured Dechloromonas sp. | reverse complement strand
GCTGCTGGCTTTTTAGCGACGGCCTTCTTGGCAACTGGCTTCTTGGCGACAGCCTTCTTAGCTGCTGGCTTTTTAGCAGCAGGCTTCTTAGCCGCAGCTTTTTTTGCAGCTGGTTTCTTGGCAGCTGGTTTTGCAGCAGCAGCCGGTTTCTTAGCGGCCAATGTTGCAGCCAGGGTCATGAACGACGAGGTTGTTTCAGTTGACATCTTGGCGTCTCCTTCCAGAATGGATTTGGTAAGCACAGTTTATACACTTCATGTGGTGTGTAAAGATTTTTTTATGCTTTTTTTCAATTAATTGAAAGAGGTGTGACAATTTTTTCATGCGCTTTTTTGAAACATTTTCCATCATCGATCACTACAAAAAATTTTAAGCGTGATTAAAGCGGATAATGTGCACACGTTTTTAAGTCGCTATCAGGACATCAGATGACACCAGAACAACAAAACCAACTGAAAAAATCTGTCGCGCTTGCCGCTGCAAATTATGTTGCTGAAAACCTTCAAACCGGCGCCATTCTTGGCGTTGGCACGGGTTCGACTGCAAATCTTTTCATTGAAGCGCTCGTACCTATCAAGGATAAAATTCGTGGCGCTGTAGCAAGCTCGGAAACGACTGCGCAAAAATTAACAGCGATTGGTATACCGCTGGTCAGTCTGAATGACATCGACACCATGCCCATTTATGTCGATGGTGCCGATGAGATCGATCAATCATTCGCCATGATCAAAGGTGGAGGCGGCGCGCTCACCCGGGAAAAAATCATTGCTGATGTGGCAGATGTCTTCGTTTGCATCGCCGATGCATCGAAATGCGTTTCAGTGCTGGGGCAGTTTCCGCTGCCGATAGAAGTCATTCCCATGGCTTCGGCACAGGTGGCACGGGCACTACGCAAGCTCGGCGGCAACCCGGTGCATCGTAAAGGCTTCGTCACAGACAACGGCAATCACATTCTGGATGTTTCCGGTTTATCGATTACCGACCCGGTTGCATTCGAATCAACGCTCAATCAGATCGTCGGCACCGTGACTAACGGTCTCTTCGCCCGCCGGGGCGCTGATGTGCTGTTGCTTGGCACGATCAACGGGGTAGAAACCCGCATACGCGCCTAACGCACAAGGCACAGCCAAAACAAAAGGGGTCTGGAAAAACCAGACCCCTTTTTTATTCCCATCGCACTTCGAAGGTGCGATTAGATCTTAAGCTTTGGGTGGCGAGAAACCTTCAACCTGATCAGCGCCTTCGCCGAAGAAATGCTTCTCACATTGCTCACGCAAATACTCACGATGACGCAGATCCGACAGATTGAGCCGGTTCTCATTAATGATCATGGTTTGCAGCTTGACCCACTGCTGCCAGGCTTCTTTAGAAACCGAAGCCATCAACTTCTGACCCAGAGCACCGGGTACCGGTGGAAAATCCAGCCCTTCGGCTTCCTTGCCCAGCTTGATGCATTGAACGCTACGCGCCATAGTCTTTTTCCCTGATGTGACGTTTTTAGAGATTTTTTACAAACACTTTGGAATTGCGCTGATAGTTGTACATTTCGCGTTTACGATCAGGCAAATCCTCTACCTTCGCGGGCTTATAACCACGTTCGATAAACCAGTGTGCTGTACGAGTCGTCAGCACATAGAGACGACGAATACTCTGGGCACGGGCACGAGCTTCTATCGCCTGCATGAGCCGCTCACCATAGCCCCATTCACGATGTTCATTGTCTACGGCCAGACACGCTAATTCAGCATTTTCCGGATCCAGCACATACAACGCAGCACAACCGACAATCACATTGTCGTGCTCCAGCACCGTAAACTGGCTTACTTCCTGTTCGATCCGTTCTCTGGGTCGCTGTACCAGGGTGCCATCCTGCTCCAGTGGCTCAATGATCCCCAGCAGGCCGGCAATATCATCTGGCCTTGCTTCGCGCAGACGATCCAGCGAATCGCGCGTCACAATCGTGCCAACACCATCGTGCGTAAATAATTCAAGAATCATCGATCCTTCGTCATCGTAGCCAACCAGGTGCACCCGGCTCACACCGGCACGACTTGCCCGGATAGAACACGGCAAGAAGCGGCGCATATCCGGCGACAGCCAGGTACCGCGCTTAAGCAGCTGATCAGCGGCATCAGTAGTGAGCTCATCAATCAGCGAGCCATCTTCTTCAAGCGCACCGGCTGTGTCGCCGATATAAATCAGTTTGTCCGCACGCAGGGCAATCGCAACGGCTTCTGCCACTTCTTCCATCGCCAGATTGAAAATCTCCCCCGATGGACTTGGCCCCTGACAGGATTGCAAGACGATGTTGCCTAAAGAGTGTTGGGCCCGGATACCTTCAATATCCACTTTGCGAACAACGCCCGCATACTGCATGTCGACCCCGTCGATCACACCCATCGGCCGCGCCGTCAGGAAGTTACCGCTAATCACCCGCATGGTATTGCCGGCCATGGGGGTATTGGGTAGCCCTTGAGAAAGTAGCGCTTCGATTTCGAGATACACGCTACCCACGGCATGCAGAACACAATCCAGCGTATCGGCATCCGTCACGCGATAGTTGCCATGAAAGACCGAGGGCAAGCCACGGTCTCGTAACTCTTCTTCAATTTGCGGACGCGCACCATGCACAACGACCAGTCGGATACCCAGGCTGGCCAGCAAATTAATGTCATAAGCAAAAGTTTTGGCTAACGGACCACTGATGGCCTTGCCACCAACGGCAATGACAAAGGTCTTCCCTCGGAAGCTATTAATATAGGGCGCAACCGAACGGAACCAGGCAACGAAATTTGGATCAGGCACGGCACTCTCCGCCAGCAGAATTCAAGCGTGGAATATTACCGCACATTAGCGCAGATCACCGGCTATTGCCTGAGTTACTGCAAGCGCAACCGGCCCTGCGGTTTCTGTTCTGAAAACCCGTGGCCCTAAACGGAAGCATAAAAATCCAGCCGCTTCAGCGGCAGCAATTTCTTCAGGCGCAAATCCGCCTTCTGGCCCGATTAATATCGTAAGCGCTGTCAGCGCCTGCTGTCGCCCCAACCAGACCGGGAAACTTTCGGTGGCATCCGGATCCAGCATCACGCGGACGCCTGAATCAGGCATTGCAGCCAGAGCCTGCGTCAATGTCTGTACCGGCAGCAATTCTGGCAATCGGTTCAGTCCACATTGCTCGGCTGCCGATACGATCACGCCCTGCCAGTGTGCATGACGTTTTTCGGCACGTGCTGCATCCAGGCGGGTGACACAACGGCGCGTTTCAATCGGCACACACCGATGCACGCCGAGCTCTACAGATTTCTGCCAGGTGTAATCCATGCGTTCTGCTGCCGACACACCCTGCCATAAGCTGATTTGCAGGTTGCTCGCACGGTCATCCGGTTGAAATTCATTCAGCAGCACATCAGCTTCAGCCTGACGGCTATTCCGCGAATCTCGCTGTTTTTTTGATGGCGAATCTTTTACGGCCTGCTCACGCTCTAATAGATGTCCGGCATAAGCACCACCTTCCCCATTAAAAAGCACCAGCGCATCACCCGGCTGAAGACGCAACACACGCACGGCATGATTAGCCACAGCTTCAGGCAAAGAAATTCGCTGGCCAACGGCCAGAGACTGGGGCACATAAAAACGGGGAATTACCATGGTTGCTATTATAGAGCGCATGTCTGCTCCGTTGATCTCCGAAACTGCCTTATGGGCTACCTGCGCGATTCAATTAAACCAAGCGCTAGCAACGTTGGCTCACCAGGAAGTCATGCCACGCTTCTCGCACGCACGGGTCTGCACTAAAGACGATGGCTCACTGCTCAGCGATGCCGATCTGGCGGTACAAAATGCTTTGCCCGATATTTTGTCTGCGATCTTCCCAGCGCCGCTGCTCGGCGAAGAGATGCCTGCATCGGCGCAACGACAACTTTGGGAAGACTGTCAGCGTGGCGAAACACCGCTCTGGATTGCCGATCCTATTGATGGCACCACTAACTTTGCTAACAGACTCCCCTGGTTCGCCATTTCTGTTGCACTGGTTCACCAAGGATCTACCGTATTAGGCGCTACTATTGCGCCAGCCTTAGGGCAAAACTGGCACGCCTCTCTGGGGGGCGGCAGTTTCTGTAATGGCACACGTCTGACTCTCGGCCAAGAACCGCGGCGCCTAAAGGACTGTGTTGTCGGTGTCGACATGACCTATCTTCCTAGCCACTTACGACAGCAGATCGCTCATATATCCCCTGCCGGTATCGCCCGCGAAGATGGACAAAGCGCACCATGGCGTGGCTGGCGCAGCCTTGGGGCCAGTACTCTGGAGTGGTGTGCGCTCGCCTCCGGCCAGTTGAACGCTTATGTTCATGGTGGACAAATGCCCTGGGATGCTGCCGCCGGCCGTCTCATTCTCTCTGAGGCCGGCGGCCACAGCGACAAGCTCGTTCATGTACTCGGACTGCCAGAACAAGACGCAACCTTAAGCCCGACAGGCTATGCCGCTGCTGCACCTGGCATCTGGGATACCTGGCAGCAATGGTTACGTGATCAAGCGGGTTGAACCCAGTACAATCTCACCCAATCCTATTTAATTAGCGAAATCCTATTATGCGCATCCCACTCTCCCGCTTTCTGATCGAACAACAACGCGAATCCAAAACACTGGATCCTGATCTTCGCTTGCTGATCGAAGTGGTCGCCCGTGCCTGCAAGGCCATCGCCATCGCCATTGGCAAAGGCAATCTCGGCGATGCTATGGGAACCGCTGGCACCGATAACGTGCAAGGCGAAGTACAAAAAAAGCTGGATGTTATTTCCAACGAAATTCTGCTGGATGCCAACGAATGGGGCGGCCACCTCGCCGCCATGGCGTCAGAAGAAATGGATCTACCCTTCTGCATCCCGAACCGCTACCCGAAAGGCGAGTACCTACTGGTCTTCGACCCGCTGGATGGTTCTTCTAATATTGACGTGAACGTGTCTGTCGGCACGATCTTTTCGGTGCTGCGCGCCCCTGAAGGTATTGATTGCGCCAATGGCGATGCCTTCCTACAAAAGGGTTGTACACAGGTTGCCGCCGGTTATGCCGTATACGGCCCCAACACCCAGCTCGTACTGACTTTTGGTCATGGCGTGCACGTCTTCACGCTGGATCGCGAAGTCGGTACCTTCCGCCTGACCCAGGAAAACCTCAAGGTACCTGAAGACACGCGCGAATTCGCCATCAACATGTCGAACCAACGCCATTGGGAAGAACCCGTTCAACGTTATGTGGCCGAACTACTCGCCGGCAAGGAAGGCCCGCGCGGCGAAGACTTCAATATGCG
>CAZGHR010000068.1:0-5330 GCA_964525545.1 uncultured Dechloromonas sp. | reverse complement strand
GTTTCGGTATCAAGAATAATCTGGCGCATGGTTTTCCGATTCAGGTTCAGACGCTATTTTACAGGCTTGTGAGCTCGTCGATGCCCTGATTAGCCAGTTGGTCTGCACGTTCGTTTTCCGGATGGCCGGCATGGCCTTTAACCCAGTGCCAGCTGACGTTAAACTTCTGCGCCAGGGCGTCCAGCTGCTGCCATAGGTCGGCGTTTTTAACCGGTTTTTTGTCAGATGTTTTCCAGCCATTACGCTTCCAACCGTGAATCCAGGATTGCATACCCTGTTGCACGTATTTGGAATCGGTGTGGACTTCCACTGGGGTCGCATTGTCGGGTTTAAGAGCCGCCAGACCGGAAATCACCGCCTGTAATTCCATACGGTTGTTCGTGGTATTGGGTTCGCCTCCATGCAGGGTTTTTTCGTGGCCACGATAACGAAGCAGCGTGCCCCAGCCGCCCGGCCCCGGGTTGCCACGACAGGCACCGTCGGAATAAATCTGTATGACATCAGTGGTTGGGGAATTGATACTCATGATGATGTTTTCTGGTTCTTTTCTGCCATAAGCGATGCTTTTGCGTTCATTTTGGTGGTGTTCGTTGCCCAGCTTGGCGTGATGAGCGTCATCCCGTGAATGCGCTTGATTGCAGTAACGGCATAGCAAGCCCCGGCAAATGCCCACCAGCGGTTGCCGGCAAGTTCCAGCCAGTTAAAGTGCGTGTAGGTGCTTTCCCGATTGCAAGGTGGTGCATAGCATCCGAAATGACCCCGGGCCACTTCGAAATCCAGTAATTTGAGCCAGTCTTTCAAACGGAGCACGGACAGGTAGTTACCGGGCCAGGGGAATTGGATCCGCTCAGGTGTTGCGAGGCGCGCAACATAGTTTCGTACGCCCCAGAGTGACAACGGGTTAAACCCCAGAATGATCAGCTGACCCTCGGGACGAAGTGCCCGGTAAGCCTCACGCAAAACCTGATGGGGATCGGGGTGTACTTCCAGCATGAATGGCAGAACGATCAGATCCATGCTGTCTGTTTCAAAAGGCAGGGCAGAGGCATTGATTTCAACTGCCAGTGGCGTTGAACCCTGCTGTGTGAGGTTCACACCATGATTGGCGGTTACGCAGCGAAAACGATGCTGGATTCTGTTGCTGGCCAATAGATCCAATGATTCGCAGCCCACCTGCGCTGCCTGTAAACCGAATACATCAAGCAACAAAGCTTCCGTAGTGCTCAGGGCCCACTTGGCAACATACCGACCGGCAGGGGTTTGAAACCAGTCGTTATCAGGTGATGAAAATGGGGTGTTTGACATCCGGAGTTGCACAGGGACAATGAGACATCAGTTTAACGTGCAATGCGCTCTTTCTATGAAGAATTCCAAACCAGTTTTTGATCATCAGTCGCTAAGCGTGGTTGCCATTCCTGCCTTTGACGATAATGTCATCTGGCTCATTAAACCAGTGCTTGACGGAGACGATGCAGGCGCTTCTGTCTGCGTGGTTGACCCGGGCGACGCTGCTCCTGTTATTGACTATTGCAAGCGTCACCAGTTGGTGCCGGAAACCATTTTGCTGACCCATCACCATGCTGATCACACCGGTGGTGTGGCCGATATCCTGGCGTGGGTTCAGCAAATTCGACCGGCAGGCCAAGTCTGTGTTTATGGCCCAGCGGTTGAGGGTATTCCTGGTGTGAGTCACCCTCTGGCCGGAGGTGAGCGCATTTCACTGGTGGGCGGCCTTAATAGTCATGTGTTGGCCGTGGCAGGGCATACACGCGGTCACCTAGCGTATTTTTTTGACGAGTCATCTGGTTGCCGCCCGCCCGCATTGTTTTCGGGGGATCTCATCTTTGGGCTGGGCTGTGGCCGTCTGTTTGAAGGTACCGCAGACCAGATGCATGGAGCACTTCGCAAGGTTACTAGTCTGGATCCGGCAACCCGTATCTATTGCGCTCACGAGTACACGGCACTTAATCTGCCTTTTGCGCTTAAGGTCGACCCGACTAATGACGATCTTATCCAACGCGCTGAACGCATTCGGGCTTTGAGGCTGGCGGATGAATCCACGCTGCCCTTGTTGCTGGCCGAAGAACTGGCGACCAATCCCTTTTTACGGGCGGATCAACCGATGTTGAAAGAGTCGGTATGTCTTGCCGATGACGCAGCGCCAAATGAGGTGTTTGCCGCGCTACGCAAAATGCGTGATCACTTCAAAAGCAACTGATCGAAGATTAGTAAAGCTGATACCAGGGCTTGGAACGTTGAATGCCTTCGGTGAGGAAACGACTGTTCGGATAGTTCAGTTTCAGAATACGGTCGCTATCGTTCTGTAGATCAGGCAAGCCTAGTTGGCCGTAGCTATAGCTCATCACGGCCAGGGCTTCTTCAACCGCCGGCGCATCCGGGTAGTAACGCACCACGTCCTGGGCACGATTGGCAGCAGCCAGCCAGGCACCACGACGCACATAGTAGTTGGCCACGTGCAGGTCATGTGAGGCGAGGGCGTTGACCAGCCAGATCATCCGCTTGGCACCATCGTCCCGGTATTTGCTGTTCGGGAAGTTGTCGTAAAGATACTTGAACGCAATGAAGGATTCGCGCATGCTTTTCGGATCCCGTTCGGTGGGATCCTGCTGCATGATGTAACCGCCGTAACCCAGATCTTCGTTAAAGCCGATCATCCCTTTCAGGTAATACACGTAGTCCAGATTCGGATGATTCGGGTGCAACTTGATAAATCGATCGCAGGCAGCAATAGCAGGGGCAGGTTCATTCGCCTTGTAATGGGCATAGGCTGTTTCGATCTGTGCCTGTTGCGCATACGTGCCATACGGATAGCGGGCTTCCAGTTTTTCGTAGAACTTAACCGCTTGCTCGTAGTTGCCTTCGTCCAGGGACTCTTTCGCAGTGGTGTACAGCTTGTTGGCAGACCAGCCCTTGGTCGGATCGGTATCTTCCTGAAATAGCGCGCAACCGCTCAGTATGCTCAAGGTAAGACCGAGCAATACAAGGCGACGGCATGTGCGCAGGAATGATAACCGGGTGGTATGAAGCATGCTTTTTGTGAAATAAGCGTGGGTTTGGCGCCCGAAACTCACCTAAAAAATGGCCTGAATGGCCTGAAAACGATAGACTACGCACAATGAAAACGCAGCCTTACCCCGAAGACATCGATACGC
This sequence comes from uncultured Dechloromonas sp., assembly GCA_964525545.1. Classification (GTDB taxonomy): domain Bacteria; phylum Pseudomonadota; class Gammaproteobacteria; order Burkholderiales; family Rhodocyclaceae; genus Fluviibacter. Next base: position 2,157 of record CAZGHR010000068.1, on the reverse strand, counting down.
CAGAAGCGTTTGATGACCTAGAAGACAATAGTGGTGATGATATCACGCTAGAACTGGTCGCCACTCAGGGCGGACGCCTGGATCAGGTGCTGGCCGATATGATTCCCGAGCACTCCCGTAACCGCCTGCAGCAATGGATTAAGGCCGGTCGTGTTCTGGTCGATGGCAATCCGGTGCTGGAGCCTAAGCACAAGATCTATGGCAGCGAAAACATCTCTGTAAAGGTGGATCAGGTACAGACCGAGGCTGAGGCTGGCACCTTTTTGCCGGAACCCATGGATCTGCATGTGGTTTACGAAGATGAGCACATCCTCGTGATCAACAAGCCAGCCGGTCTGGTGGTGCACCCGGCGGCCGGCAACTGGCAGGGAACCCTGTTAAATGGCCTTCTGGCCTATGACCCGGTGTTTACCCACTTGCCCCGCGCCGGCATTGTCCATCGTCTGGATAAAGACACCTCTGGCTTGATGGTCGTCGCTAAAACCCTCACAGCCCATACCCACCTCGTGCGTCAGTTACAGGCGCGTACGGTAAAACGCCTGTATCGCGCCGTGGTGTGCGGCGTGCCGCGCGTGGATGGGACAGTCAATGCCCCGATCGGCAGAGACCAACGCCTACGGACGCGCATGTCGGTTACAAGCCAGGGCAAAGAAGCCATTACCCATTACCGCCTGCTGGAAATGTATCCCGGTTGCAGCCTCGTCGAATGTGTACTCGAAACAGGCCGTACGCACCAGATCCGTGTGCATATGGGCTTTCTGGGGAATCCCCTGGTGGGAGACACCACCTACATTGCCGGCAGACGTTACCCGTTGCCTGAACCGGCCGCGAATTTTCAGCGCCAGGCGCTGCACGCACGTCAGCTGGGGCTGATACATCCGGTAACAGGCGAGGCCATGAAGTGGACGGTTCAGCCGCCGCCCGATATGGCCGATCTGATCAACGATCTACGCGACCTGGCTGACAATGCCTAAGGGTGTGCCCGGCTTTGTGCCGGATTGGCCTGTGCCATCCGGTGTTGAAGCCTGGCAAACCTGCCGAGGCACAGGGCCATTGCCCTATGGCGGATTTAACCTGGGTCAGCATGTGGGGGATGATCCTGCTGCTGTCGCTGCCAATAGGAATCAACTGCTAGAAATCATTCCGGCGCAACCGCTCTGGCTGAATCAGGTGCATGGCACCCGGGTGCTTGAGCTGCCGGTGAATGAAGCCGACACATCAATCGATGCCGATGCGGTCATGACCACCGCTCCCGGCGTGGTTTGCGCCGTCATGACGGCCGATTGTCTGCCGGTCTTGCTGGCCGACAAGGCAGGGCGTGTTGTGGGTGCGGCACATGCCGGTTGGCGTGGTTTGGCTGCCGGTGTGCTGGAAGCCATGGTTCATAAAATGACCGCGCGTGTTAATGCATTGCCGCAGGATCTGATTGCCTGGCTGGGGCCGGCGATCGGGCCAGAGGCTTTTGAAGTGGGTGATGACGTCCGTGAAGCCTTTGTTGGCCTGAACCCGATAAATCAAGCGTGCTTCAAGCCGAGTGTAACGGGTAAATGGCTGGCGGATTTGCCTGCCATTGCCGCGGCAAAACTGCAGGGCATGGGGCTGAGCCGCATTACGCCGAGCGGCTGCTGCACCTATACCCAGGCAGAGCGTTTCTATTCCTTCAGGCGGGATCAGGTCACGGGTCGCATGGCGACCATGATCTGGATCAAGCCCTGAGCCTTATAATCATCGTCTTACTTCTCAACGACGTCCGATGTCCGTTATGACTTTTTCTCCGATCACCTGGATTGTGCTGATGTGTCTTGCCGGCACCATCACCAGTGTCGTCGTTTCATGGCTTGTTTCTCTGGCATCGCACCCGCGCATCGTGCCGATTCTGGTGTCTTATGCCATTGGCGCCATGCTGGGCGCCGTCTTTCTGGACCTGCTGCCGCACGCCTTTGAACATGCCGACAATGTTCAGCAGATCACAACCACGGTACTGGGCGGCATTCTGTTTTTCTTCTTACTGGAAAAGCTGGTGCTCTGGCGCCATTGCCACGAACATCACTGTGAAGCGCACGAACATCCGGCCCATAGTCATGGGGTAAAGACCTCCGGCTGGCTGATTCTCTTAGGCGATGTCGTACATAACTTTGTCGATGGCATTCTGATTGC
>CAZGHR010000067.1:0-5488 GCA_964525545.1 uncultured Dechloromonas sp. | reverse complement strand
GCCAGTTCGGCGACTTCGTCATCCGATAGTTCTGCCGGCAAGTCATTGAGGTTACGCAACCCCGCAACATCAGGGATGGTTTCAATATCAAAAACCAGAATAGGAACCATGGTGCGCTTTCGCTGTGGAATTAGTCGACGAAAACGCCGGAAGAAAGGTAACGGTCGCCGCGATCACAGACGATGCTCACCACCGTACAATTCGGATTGTTACGGGCAATATCCAGCGCCACGCACATGGCGCCGCCTGAAGAAATCCCTGCAAAGATGCCTTCTTCGGCAGCTAGGCGACGCGTCATGGCTTCTGCTTCGGCCTGGCCGACATAGACGAGTTCATCGACCCTGGTTTTGTCGTAAATCTTGGGTAGATAGGCTTCTGGCCATTTACGGATGCCCGGAATCTGTGCGCCCTCTTTGGGCTGCACGCCAATGATTTTAATGTTGGGATTCTGCTCTTTGAGGTAGCGCGACACACCCATAATGGTGCCGGTGGTGCCCATGCTGGACACAAAGTGCGTGATCTGGCCCGCGGTATCCCGCCAGATCTCCGGGCCTGTGCCCTCGTAATGCGCTTCTGGGTTGTCCGGGTTAGCAAACTGATCCAGAACAACGCCCTTGCCTTCGGCGACCATGCGGTTAGCGATATCGCGCGCCAGCTCCATGCTGCCACTCACCGGCGTGAGCACAAGCTCGGCACCAAAGGCTTTCATGGTCTGACGTCGTTCAACGGTTTGATTCTCGGGCATGACCAGAATCATTTTGTAGCCGCGCATAGCAGCGGCCATGGCCAGGGCAATGCCAGTATTGCCCGAGGTTGCTTCGATCAGGGTATCACCGGGTTTGATGGTGCCACGCGCTTCTGCATGCATGATCATCGACAACGCCGGGCGATCCTTCACTGAACCCGCGGGGTTATTGCCTTCCAGCTTGCCCAGCACAACGCTATTCTGCGCATTAATCGCTGCGGCATCCAGTCGCTGGATGCGCACGAGCGGTGTATTACCGACCGTATCTGCGAGCGTTTTATAGTTTGGGCGGGTTGGCATGTAGCCACTCCACATATTTGCCAACGCCCTCTTCCACGGTGTGGAACGGTGCATCGTAACCGGCTTTACGCAGACGGGTCAGATCAGCTTGTGTAAACGCCTGGTACTTGCCCTTAAGCGCTTCGGGGAACGGGATGTATTCAATCAAGCCCTGTGCAACTAATTGTTCCAACGAGAGCTCGCTTTCGCCTTTGAGACGGCGACAGGTGTTCACCGTAGCCGCAGCCACGTCGTTAAAGCTTTGCGCGTTACCCGAACCGAGGTTAAAGATACCGGAGACATGGGTATTTTCCAGGAACCAGAGGTTCACGTTGACCAGGTCTTCGACATATACAAAGTCGCGTTGCTGGCCGCCATTGGGGTACCCGTGCGAGCCTTCAAACAGTTTGACCTTGCCGTTTTCACGGAACTGGTTGAAGTTGTGAAACGCCACCGAGGCCATACGGCCTTTGTGCGATTCGCGTGGACCATAGACGTTGAAGTAACGGAAGCCGGCAATTTGCGTCGTGCTGTCTTTGAGCCGACGACGCACGATCTGATCGAAGAGCAGCTTGGAGTAGCCGTAAACGTTCAGTGGCGATTCACATCCCGGCTCCTCACGGAACTCGGTGCTACCGCCGTAGGTTGCGGCGCTGGAGGCATAGAGCATGGGCACATCTTGATCCTGCGCCCAATCAAGCAGATCGATGGAGTAACGGTAGTTGTTCTCCATCATGTAATGGCCATCGTGCTCCATGGTGTCTGAACAAGCGCCCTGATGCAGAATGGCGTCGATGTCACCATCAAACTCACCGGCTAATAGACGCGGCAGGAATTCACGCTTATCGAAGTAATCGCTAATCTGGCAATCCACCATGTTATGAAACTTGGCGGCGTTGGTGAGGTTATCGACCGCAATGATGTCGGTAATGCCACGCTTGTTAAGCGCCTTGACGATATTGGATCCGATAAAACCAGCTGCACCAGTTACTAGAACGGCCATGATGTAGTTCTCCGATAGGTTCTCTGTTAAAGCGCTTGTTGCAGCTCGTCTTTGGTGACCACGGCAGTACCCAGTTTACCGACAACGATACTGGCCGCCAGATTGGCAACACGGACGGCTTCCGGATAATCTGCGCCGCTCGCCAGCATGAGCGCCAGTGTGGCGATCACGGTATCACCTGCACCAGAGACGTCGAACACTTCGCGCGCCTTGGCTGCCTGATTGAATATGCCTTCCGGACGGAAGAGCGTCATCCCCTCTTCGCTACGCGTCAGGAGCAGCGCTTCGAGATTTAGTTTATCGCGCAGGGCATCGGTCTTGGCTTTAAGGTCGGCCTCGTTATCCCACTTACCAATCACTTCGCGCAACTCAGAGCGATTTGGCGTGAGGAGGCTCGCGCCGCTGTAACGGGCATAGTCATCACCCTTCGGGTCAACCAGTACGCGCTTACCCGCTTTACGGGCCAGTTCGATCATCTTGGTGATGTGGGTCAGACCGCCTTTGCCATAGTCCGACAGAATCACCAGATCATGGTCTGGCAGTTGACGTTCAAAGTCATCAAGCTTGGCCTGCAATACTTCGTGAGAGGGCGCAGTTTCAAAGTCGATGCGTAACAGTTGTTGCTGACGGCCGAGTACCCGCAGTTTTACGGTTGTACGGATATTGGCATCATCGTGCAGACCGGTAGCTACGCCGGCCTCTTCCAACAGACCACGCAGCGTCTGGCCGGCTTCATCGGTACCCACCACGGAGAGCAGCGAGACCTGGCCACCCAGTGCCACGATGTTGCGTGCCACATTGGCCGCACCGCCAGGGCGCACTTCTTCCTTATGCACATGCACAACCGGCACCGGCGCTTCGGGCGAGATGCGCGAAACTTCACCGAACCAGTAACGGTCCAGCATCACATCGCCGACAACAAGCAAACGGGTCTTAGAGAAATCGATCATGGTCATGGTGTCTTTTTATCAGATCAAATCAGTTATAAGGTTTGCCATTCATCCAGCACACGCGCCACACCTTGCTGCCATTGTGGCAGCTTCAGCGCAAAACTGCGCTCCAGTAGATGCGTATTCAAACGGGAATTCTGTGGTCGCTTCGCCGGCAGTGGATAGTCTGATGCAGGAATCGGTTTCAGCGCTGCATCATCGAGCTTGAGCGCAATACCTTGCTGACGCGCCCGGTCAATCACGAATTTGGCATAGCCATACCAGCTGGTCTCACCCGCTGCCGCCAGATGATAGGTACCACCGGGTGCGCGGCCCGACAACACATCGCGCAGCGCATGCGCAGTGACATCGGCGATCAGTTCTGCCGACGTTGGCGCACCAACCTGGTCATCAATCACATTGAGTGCATCGCGCTCCTGCGCCAAACGAAGAATCGTACGGGCGAAGTTACCACCACGTGCGGCATAGACCCAGCTCGTCCTGAAAATCAGGTGGCGACAGAGCGCGTCACGAATTCTGTTCTCGCCTTCCAGCTTGGTGCTACCATAAACGCTGAGCGGGTTGGTAATGTCATCTTCGACATACGCTTCGGGCTTGGTGCCATCAAAGACATAGTCGGTGGAGTAATGCACGAGCAGTGCCCCCATCTCCCGGGCATACAGCGCCAGTTCGGCGACGGCATCCACGTTGATACGACGCGCACCATCACGATCTTCTTCTGCTTTATCTACCGCGGTATAGGCCGCGGCATTCACGATCACTTCGGGCTCGTGCTTTTCCAGAGCAGCCTGAATCTGCGCTGCATTGGCCAGATCACACTCACTGCGGTTAAGCGCCGTTAGCTCACCCAGTGGCGCAAGCGCACGTTGTAGCTCCCAGCCAACCTGACCATCTTTACCCAGCAGCAGGATCTTTTTGTAGAAACCCATGGGGTGCCTCAGGCGTCTTCCGTCGCGTAATGGGCTTCAACCCAACTGCGATATTCGCCACTGGTGACGTGGTTGACCCATTCCTGGTTGTCCAGATACCACTGTACGGTTTTCTTGATGCCGGTCTCGAAGGTTTCCTGCGGCTTCCAACCGAGTTCCTTTTCCAGCTTACGCGCATCAATGGCGTAGCGGCGGTCGTGACCAGGACGATCCTGGACGAATGTGATCTGGGTGGTGTAGCTCTGACCGTCAGCCCGTGGCTTGAGTTCATCGAGGATGGTGCAGAGGGTGTTCACGACATCCAGGTTGGCCTTCTCGTTCCAGCCACCGACGTTGTAGGTTTCACCCAGTTGACCGGCCTCGAGCACGCGGCGAATGGCGCTGCAGTGGTCTTTGACATAGAGCCAATCGCGGATCTGTTGCCCGTCGCCATAGATAGGAAGCGGCTTGCCGTTTAGTGCATTGAGGATACAGAGCGGGATGAGTTTTTCCGGGAAGTGGTACGGACCGTAGTTGTTGGAGCAGTTTGTTGTTAGTACGGGTAACCCGTAGGTATGGTGCCAGGCACGTACCAGATGGTCACTGGCGGCTTTACTGGCACTGTAGGGGCTATTGGGTTCGTATTGGTTGGTTTCCGAGAAGGGCGGATCTTCTTTAGAGAGTGATCCGTAGACTTCATCGGTGGAGACGTGCAGGAAGCGGAAGGCGGCCTTCTCGGCTTCTGGCAGGTCGTTCCAGTAACCACGCACTGATTCGAGCAGGTTGAAGGTGCCGACGATGTTGGTCTGGATGAAGTCACCCGGGCCATGAATGGAACGATCGACATGGCTTTCGGCAGCGAAGTTGATGACGGCGCGTGGTTTAGTGTCGGCTAATAGCTTGCTCACCAGATCACGATCACCGATGTTGCCGAAGACAAACTGGTGACGCGGGTCACCTTCGAGCTCTTTGAGGTTCTCGAGGTTACCGGCATACGTGAGCAGGTCGAGGTTCACAACGGGTTCGTTGCTCTGCTCGAGCCAATCCAGCACAAAGTTAGAGCCGATAAAGCCGGCGGCACCTGTTACAAGAATCGTCATAGCCGTTTAGCCTCAGGAATCACTACCGAAGAGGTCACGCGTGTAAACCTTATCGGCCACGTCTTCGAGTACATCCGCCATGCGGTTGCTGATGATGACATCGGATTCTTTCTTGAAGGCTTCGATGTCGGTCACAACGCGGGAATTGAAGAATTCGCTGTCTTTGAGGGCCGGTTCGTAGATGATGACTTCAATGCCCTTGGCCTTGATGCGCTTCATGATGCCCTGGATGCTGGAGGCACGGAAGTTGTCTGAGCCGCTCTTCATGATGAGGCGGTAGACACCCACGACTTTGGGTTTGCGACGAATGATGTCGTCGGCGATGAAGTCTTTACGCGTGGTGTTGGATTCAACGATGGCGTGGATCAGGTTCTGCGGCACATCGCGGTAGTTGGCCAGCAGCTGTTTGGTGTCTTTGGGCAGGCAGTAGCCGCCGTAACCGAAGCTAGGGTTGTTGTAGTGGGTGCCGATACGGGGGTCTAGGCCAACGCCGTCGATGATCT
>CAZGHR010000066.1:0-5655 GCA_964525545.1 uncultured Dechloromonas sp. | reverse complement strand
ACGGCGATAACAAAAAATGTTGCGAAACGACTTGCCATGAGGCGACCTGAAAAAACGCACTAGAATCGGGGCGAGCTGTTAAATCTCGCCGGCTTACTTACTGGATGGCAAGCGAATCCTATCGCTGTAAATAATGTACATTTTCATTTTACGCGAATGCACTGAATTAAAGAACACCATGAAAAATCGTCTGGCCAGAATATTGCTGGCAGCACTTATCGTTAGCGTATTACCGGCCTGGAAAAACCTGGAGCGGGCCCCGGCATTACCCCCGCTTTACGCCAACGAGGCCAGTATTGGAGGCATGAAGGGTGTGCGCTATGCCACTTACCAGCGCAGCGGTATCGACGCGTTGCTGAAAGATCTGGAGGCCTCGCTGCGGATCATGAACCGGGATGCGCCCGGCGCACCTATTAACTATTTATCAATTTCGGGTGGTGGTAGCCGTGGTGCTTTTGGTGCCGGGCTTCTGAATGGCTGGACCAAGCAGGGCACACGGCCAGAATTCAATATGGTGACAGGCGTTAGTACGGGGGCGCTAATGGCGCCATTTGCCTTTCTGGGGCCAGAATACGATGGGGTGCTGAAGCAGTTATACACCAGCATTACCGCAGACAATATTTACCGAAAACGCTCGTATGCCTCGGTTCTCTTTTCAGATGGTCTAAGCGACACAACGCCGCTCTACAACATGATTTCCGCACAAATTACGCCGGATCTCTTGCTCAAGGTTGCGCGTGAGTATGCGGTTAAAAATCGTTGGCTCCTGATTGCCACAACGAACCTGGACACAGGACAGCCGATCATCTGGAATATGGGCAAGATTGCGGCTTATGGCACGCCTGAGTCGCTAGAGCTCTTTAGAAAAGTCATGCTTGCCTCCGCATCGCTGCCGGGATTCTTTTCTCCGGTCATGATCGACGCCGCTTATCAAGGTAAGAACTACCAAGAGATGCACGTCGATGGTGGTGTCAGTCGGCAGGTATTTATTTACCCAGCATCCCTGTTTCATGAATCAGGCGCCTACAAGTTACTAGAGGGGCGCAAGCGGGAAGCCTATCTTATTCGAAATGACATCCTGGAGGCGGAGCACTTCCAAACCGTTGAGCGGAAGACGCTTGCTATAGCCAATCAAGCGCTCGCTCAGTTTGCGCACTCACATGGCGATGGTGATATTTTCATGGCTTACCTCACTGCACGTCAGGATGGATTTGGATTTAACATGGCGTTCGTAACGGATGATTTTGATCACAAAGCACCCGCATCGCGTTTTGATAAGCAGTACATGGTTTCCCTGTTTGATTATGCAGAGAAGCGTGCAGAAAAAGGCTATCCATGGTCTCGGGTTCCCCCGGGTCTTAATGAGTCTCTATCGAGTAGTCTCACGAAGTATCGCGAGGTACTAAATGGTGATACGGCTAAAAAGTGACGTGTTCTTAACGCTAGGGCAGAGAGCCGTCAGCGGATTCAAAGCACTTGGGATGTGCCTGTTAGTGATTGCTGCAATGACAGCGTGTAGTCAGGAGAAAAACACCATGAATTCAAGCAATCTCTCGAGCGTTGCGCCGATGGTTTTAAAAAATACCCCCGCAACCGCCGAATCCATTGTGCTCGGCATGGGATGTTTCTGGGGTGCTGAAAAGCGAATGGCAGCGCTAGCGGGTGTTCTGGACGTGGAGAGTGGTTACGCGAATGGCGATATCCCCGGTAACTACGAAGCCGTACTGGCGCATGAAAGAGCGCTGCATTACGGTAGGGCACAGGGGCGCAACCATGCAGAGGTCGTAAAAGTAACATTTGACCCTGCGCGAGTGACATTGAGTGAGGTTCTAGCGCGTTTCTGGGAGAGTCACGACCCGACACAAGGAGACCGGCAGGGTAACGATATCGGTTCAAACTACCGCAGCGCTATTTATATCCAGAACGAAAAGCAGCTAGAGACAGCCTTGAAAACCAGAGAGGTCTATCAGGCGGCATTAACGGCGGCAGGCAAGGGCAAAGTAACTACCGAGATCGCGCCATTAACGGTCTATTACCCCGCAGAGGATTACCATCAGGATTATCTGCAGAAAAATCCAAATGGCTACTGTGGCCTGGGTGGAACGGGTGTTGCTTACCCGGGAGGGGCTGTTACTGGTTCGAAGACATCGGCTGCTGACAATAAACCACTCGATGGAAAATCGCTTAATGCGCAACGGCAATTGGTGGTGTTTGAAGCCGAGGACTGTGCCTACTGCAAGCAATTCAAGAAAGACGTGCTAGACTATTGGCGCTCTGATGTGCCCGTTGTGCGAACAATGAATCCCAATCCGCCTAAAGGATGGGTGTTGGAAAAGGCGCTGTTTGCAACACCTACGATCGTGCTGTTCGAACAGGGTAAAGAAGTCTCTCGCTACACCGGCTATAACGGTGACATGAAACGCTTCTGGCATTGGCTGGGCTTTCAGCTGCTCACGCCAGAGCAGCGCAAGATCGCGTTTGAACAGGGAACCGAGTATCCGGGAACGGGTTCTCATCTTGATGAAAAAAGGCCGGGCACCTTTGTAGACCCGATTACAGGTGCACCTTTATTCCGCAGCGATACTAAATTTAATAGCGGCACTGGTTGGCCGAGTTTCTTTAACCCGGTGCCAGGCTCAATCACCCTGCATGAAGATACCGCGCATGGCATGACGCGCGTTGAAGTGCGTAGTGCCAGTTCAGGCATTCATCTGGGGCACGTGTTTGATGATGGCCCACCCCCTACGCATAAGCGTTATTGCATTAACGGCAACGTGCTTAAGTTTGTACCCGATACGGGCAAATAAAAAATGGCAGCCCGCAGGCTGCCATTTGATGGTGCGGGTAAAACTTATTTCGAAGGACGAACAAACCCGACAGCCAGATCCTGAACGTACTCAACGAGTACTTCGTTGCCAACCTTAAACTTCTTCAGGCCGGTAACACGCTTATCAACCTTAACCTTGATCTTCTTGCCATCTGGTGTGGCCAGAACAGCGGTTTGATTTTTGGCGTTGATGTTGACGATCTTGGCAGTTGCGTAGACCGTTTCGGTTTCTTCAGCAAACGGCTCAGTGTTTGGCTTCTGGCCGGCAACAGAAACGCTGTGCGATTCAGAAATGCCAGGTGTTGCACCCTTCGGCGCCTTTACCAGGCTCACAGCAACAGCTTGTGCGTACTCGATCACAAACACGTCGCCCTTTTGAACGTTTTGCAGGTTAGCAACTGACTTTGCAACCTTCATGGGGGCGGTGTTGCCCTTGGCATCCTTCAGAACGACGGTGCGGTTCTTCAGGTCAACCGAGTCAACCGTTGCAGTAAATACAGTAACCTGAGCGGCAACAGGCTCAATCTTCTGTGCGGTCGGAGCTGGGGCAGGGGCTGGCGTAGGCGCTGGTTTGCTGGCGCAAGCGCTTAGGCCAATGGTGGCGAGCAGAGCCAGGTAGATGGCGTGTTTTTTCATGGGTGTTCCTGAAAGGTGGGTTTTAGATAATACTTGTGCCCGACATTCTAATCCCATGGCATACGGGTGTCTGCTGTTTATGTACGCTGCACATGTTTAATTTCTTGGGCAATATGTGGCGTGGGTGCCCAAAGCCCTCTAAGATCGTGCCTAACCCCTTCAAGCAATGAGCAAATGGCTAATCTAACTGTGCACTCGACATCTAACCAGAACCCCCAATGGGTAAACTGGGCCATCAATGTGATTGAGGCAGACTACTGTCGTAGTGCCGACACCCATTTGTTGCCGTTGCCGCTGCCAAAACTCAAAGATCTCGGTATTGATCTCTATCTTAAAGACGAATCGACACACCCTACGGGCAGTTTAAAGCATCGCTTGGCAAGGTCGCTTTTTTTATACGCTTTATGCAATGGGTGGCTCGCAGAAGGCAAGCCGGTCGTTGAAGCATCCAGCGGCTCAACGGCTGTTAGCGAAGCCTACTTCGCGAGAATGCTGGGGCTGCCGTTCTACGCAGTCATGACCCAGAGCACCTCGCCAGAAAAGATTGCGCAGGTTGAGTTTTACGGTGGTCAGTGTCATTTCGTGGATCGTGCAAATGAAGTGTATGCCGCCGCAAAGGCGTTGGCGGCAAGCCTCGATGGGCACTACATGGATCAGTTCACCTATGCGGAGCGTGCTACTGACTGGCGAGGCAACAATAACATTGCACAAAGCATCTACACCCAAATGGCCCGCGAGCGTTTCCCGGTGCCTAAATGGATTGTGGTTGGGGCAGGCACAGGCGGTACGAGCGCAACGATTGGCCGTTATGCACGTTATGAGCATCACACAACGCGGGTTTGCCTGGCAGATCCCGAGGGCTCGGTCTTCTCGGAATACTGGCGCACCCGGAACCCAAGAGTGAATGCGCCTGGATCAAAGATCGAAGGGATTGGCCGCCCGGAAACCGTCCCCAGTTTTTTGCCAACCCTGATTGATGGCGTCTGTGAGGTCCCTAATGTCGAATCGATGGCGGCTATGGTACTGCTCGAGTCCTTGCTGGGCAGGCTGGTCGGCCCATCAACGGGAACAAATTTTGCTGCAATGCTTGCGGTGGCCAATCAGATGCGATTAGCAGGTGACACGGGTTCTATTGTTTCTCTGCTCTGTGACAGCGGCACCCGCTATCTGAATACCTATCATGACTCGGCATGGCGAGAGGAGCAGTTTGGAGACCAGACTTCTGCACTCGCTATGCTGAAGGAGCAAGCGCTACTTAATGCGTGAGATCCTGAATGCGCTCGGCAACGCTATTCTCATCCACGGGAAAGAAGCCTGGCATATTGTGGCTGTTGAGCGATGGGTAGCTACTAAAGGCCATGGTCCACTCTGAAAATCGTCGGGTTTCAGCGGGCGTACGCGATATTAGAATAATCTGCTGGTGACGATCATCTTTCTGCAGTGACGCCCACAACTTATCGAGTGAAGTGCCTGGTCCCTCTATCCACTGGGTAAAAAACTCACCATCAAAAATCAGGTGCCCAGTAATATTTAATTCGGCATTTTTCTGGCGTGCCTGCGTGAGCAGGTTAAAGAGCGCCAGGCTACCCACTTCACCGGTAGCCTTTGATCTGTAGACGAGACGTTCTAGCATCGTATTAGATTAGTTTGTTGTTAAAGATTTCAGCCCGCATTCAGCTTGGGGTCGTTGATAAGCATATATTCCGTAATGCACCCATCAAGCTTCACTTCGGCCACAATGCCCTCGCTGATCAGCTGCCGAACCCTGCTGGATGATCGTGGTTGCGAAGTACCAATACAGTCCGCGATTTCTTTGGCCGTTAAAGGATGAGTCGATCGCTCAAGCGCAGAAATAATTCGCTCGTTCAGCGTGCCTGTGCTTAGTTTGATGTCCGGCACGTTTTCATCAAAGCGAATGACCCGACCTTTCGGGTGATCCGTTTTGGTGCGAAAAAGCAGCGTCGATAAAATACTTGGCGTGTTTTTTTGAAAAGACATTTGATAACCCTATGACTTATAAGGTTATTTATACCTTAAAACAAGCCGATTGGTATATCTGAACAGCACTTTGGCCGCATAAGACAACAAAAAACCGCCTCGTGGGCGGTTAGATGTTTGCTGACGGTTCCACTATAAAGTGGTGGGTCGTGAGTGACTCGAACACTCGACCTACGGATTAAGAGTCCGCTGCT
>CAZGHR010000065.1:0-5786 GCA_964525545.1 uncultured Dechloromonas sp. | reverse complement strand
TTAATACGATCCAGTATCGGGCGATACACGTTGCCGTCAAAAATGCTTTCCAGCGTTGGCTTCAGCTCCTGCTTCCACGACACGCGCACGCTGTAATCTTGCAGGCGGTGGAACAGTACCGGGTTTGCTGCTTTGTTTTCCAGCGGGCCAGCCACTACGCCGAGTGCTGCGAACGAGGCTTCGGCTTCAGCCAGTGGTGTATCCAGATGATCCAGCAGCCATTGCCAACGTGTGCGCACCTGAGCAACCGCTTCGAGCGCTTGTTGGGCGCGATCACCGATGAGCACATCTTTGCCCACATTCGCATCACCGGCATCCAGCGTCAGGTTGCCACCCAGATAGTCGCTGAGTGCATCGCACAGCGCCAGCTTGTTGGCGATAGAAAGTTCGATGTTGATGCGTTCAATGCCGTCGCAGTAGTCACCCATGCGCGGCAGCGGAATTACCACGTCTTCATTCAGCTTGAAGGCATTGGTGTGCTTGGAAATCGCGGCCGTACGCGAACGATCCAGCCAGAAGTTTTTGCGTTGTTCCGGGCTTACGGCAATAAAGCCTTCGGCTGCACGCAGATTACACATGCGCACCACATCCGAAGCCGCTTGCATCACGGCTTGCTCGTCATCGCCAACCAGATCGCCGATCAGCACCATCTTCGGGCGACCATGGCGCTTGGCTTTCGTGGCATAGCCCACGGCTTTAAGGTAACGCTCGTCCAGATGTTCCAGACCAGCCAGCAGCACGCCCAGATCGCGGCCACCGCCATTGGGCTTGAAGTAATCGGTAATTTCTACAATGGCCGGCACAGCTTCGCGCACCTGGCCAAAGAATTCCAGACACACCGTGCGTGTGTGCGCCGGCATCTTGTGCAGCACCCAGCGCGCGGCCACGATAATGCCGTCGGTGCCCTCTTTCTGAACGCCCGGCACACCGCCGAGGAACTTATCGGTGACGTCCTTGCCCAGACCCACCTTGCGGCAGGCGGCGCCCGGCAGCGAGAGAATCTCTTCGCCCAGATGTTTTTTACCGCTCGCATCAAAACGCGTCAGGCGGAAGCGGACGGTTTCCTGTTCGTGAATCTTGCCCAGGTTATGGTCGAGGCGTTCTACCTCTAGCCAGTTACCATCGGGCGTTACCATCTTCCACCAGGCCAGATTGTCGAGTGCGGTGCCCCACAGCACGGCCTTCTTGCCGCCGGCATTCATGGCGATGTTGCCGCCAATGCACGAGGCTTCGGCTGATGTCGGGTCGACCGCAAACACCAGGCCTGAACGCTCAGCCGCTTCCGACACGCGCTTGGTCACTACACCGGCGCCAGTGCGCACGGTACCTACCGGCCGCTCGACGCCTGGCAGCGTGACGAATTCCACCGGATCAATCGTGATCAGTTTTTCGGTATTAATGACTACCGAGTCAGCCGTCAGCGGCACAGCACCACCGGTATAACCGGTACCGCCGCCACGCGGAATAATGGTCAGCCCCAGCTTGATGCAATCGCGCACCAGCGGGCCGATTTCTTCTTCGGTATCCGGGTAAAGCACCACGAACGGATACTCCACACGCCAGTCGGTGGCGTCGGTCACGTGCGATACGCGGGCCAGGCCGTCAAAGGCGATGTTGTCTTTACGTGTGTGCTTGGTGAGTGCGCGCAGCACCTTACGGCGGCGTGCGGCACTGGTGTCCAGGTGTTTGGCAAAGCGGGTAATGGCTTCACCGGTGGCCTTGAGTAGTTGCGCTACCTTCTCGTTACCGTCGCGACGCTTTTCAATTTCAGCCAGGCGATGACGCAGCGCCGAGATCAGCGCGGTTTGGCGCTGACGATTCTGCAGCAGATCGTCTTCAAGATACGGGTTGCGTTGCACGACCCAGATATCGCCCAGCACTTCGTACAGCATACGAGCCGAACGACCGGTCACCCGCTCGCTGCGCAGTGCGTCCAGAATCGCCCAGTTTTCCTGGCCGAGCAGACGGATCACGATCTCCCGGTCGGAGTACGAGGTGTAGTTATAGGGGATCTCGCGAAGGCGTGCGTTCATGATATTGCGCTCAGGCTTTTGGGCATGAATTGAGGGGGATATTGTAGCGCATCGGTATAATGCAAGACCGCGCTAGAATCGTTTTCTGGTGTGCTTTTTACAAGATTTCAAACGCCGCTATGACCGCAAAAACTGAAGGGCCTTTCCCGTTGACCGACTACCTGCGCCGCATCGAAGCGGCTGAGGTCTACGATGTGGCCATTGAGTCGCCGCTGGATTTTGCTCCGAACCTGTCGCGTCGCATTGGCAATAATGTCTTCTTCAAGCGGGAAGACCAGCAGCCTGTATTTTCATTCAAGCTGCGTGGTGCCTATAACAAGATGGCCAAGCTATCGCCCGATGCACTCAAGCGCGGCGTAGTCGCGGCTTCCGCTGGCAATCATGCTCAGGGTGTAGCGCTGTCGGCCCAGAAGATGGGTTGTCGTGCCGTCATTGTTATGCCAACGACCACACCGGGTATCAAGGTTGATGCGGTGCGTTCGCGGGGTGGCGAAGTGGTGCTGTTTGGTGAGTCTTTTGACGATGCCTACAATGAAGCGCGCCGCCTGGAAAAGGAAGAAGGCCTGACCTTCGTGCATCCCTTTGATGATCCGGATGTGATTGCCGGTCAGGGCACGGCGGGTCTGGAGATCATGCGCCAGCACCCTAAACCTATCGATGCCATTTTCTGTTGTGTCGGTGGTGGCGGCCTTATTGCCGGGGTGGCTGCCGCGGTTAAACAGGTGCGCCCCGAAATCAAGATCATTGGCGTCGAAGCCGTCGATGCCGATGCCATGACCCAATCGCTGGCCGCAGGGCATAGTGTGCGCCTTGATCAGGTGGGCCTCTTCGCCGATGGCGCCGCCGTTAAGCAGGTTGGCGACGAATGTTTCCGCATCGCCGAAGCGTATGTCGATGAAATGATTCGGGTTGATAACGATGCCATCTGCGCCGCCATTAAAGATGTTTTTGAAGACACCCGTTCAGTGCTGGAGCCGGCCGGTGCGCTGGCCGTTGCCGGCATGAAGGCCTGGGCTGCTCAAAACAACGCGCAGGGTAAAACCCTGGTAGCCGTGGCCTCGGGCGCGAACATGAACTTTGATCGCCTACGCTTTGTGGCCGAACGTGCCGAACTCGGCGAACAGCGCGAAGCCATTCTTGCCGTTACCTTGCCGGAACAGCCCGGTAGCTACCGCAAGTTCTTGTCCTTGCTGGGCAATCGCAGCATTACCGAATTTAACTACCGCTTTAATGATCCGGCTGCTGCCCATGTGTTTGTGGGGATCAAGATCGCTAACCGCGCCGAGCTTGCTGCCCTGGTCGATAAGCTCAAGGCTGAAGGCTATGCCACGCTGGATCTGACCGATGATGAAATGGCCAAACTCCACGTGCGGCACATGGTCGGTGGTCACACCCCTAAATCGGCGGGCGCACTCAACGAGCTGGTTTACCGCTTCGAATTTCCCGAGCGGCCGGGTGCGTTGATGAAGTTCCTTGAGAACATGAGCGCCGGTTGGAACATCAGTATGTTCCACTACCGTAATCATGGGGCCGACTTTGGCCGCGTGCTGGTAGGCTTCCAGGTGCCGCCTAATGACATGCCGGCCTTTGATGCATTCCTGGCCGGTCTGGGTTATCCGTTCCGCGATGAGCGCGAAAACCCGGCCTATCGTCTGTTTTTGGCCTAATCCTCGCCTAATTGATCATGCCCGCGATGTTCGACATCACCATCTATATGCTGGCCGGATCACTCGTGCTGATTGGCTGGGCGCTGTGTCGCCTGCTGCCACGCGTGCCGGGGTCAGGGGGTGTGCGCGGGCTGCGTTTCTGGCTGGCATTGTTGCTTGTCGTTGCCTTTGATCGGGCACTGAATATGGCCTTTTTTACGGTGCAGACCACGCTTTACGATGCTTCCGATGCGCTATTGGGCCTCGGCCAGGCTGCCCTGCTCTACGTGCTCACGGGCATGGCGCTTAAACAAACAAGCGCATCTGTTTAAAGCACCAGCCCTTTTTCGGTAATCCAGCCATCGAGCGGCACATCGTGTGCCTGCGGGTGTATGTCGTCCACCAGTTGCCCGGAAAACAGCACGCCAATCGTTTTTATGCCGGGAATTAAAGGCAGGGTGCGGTCGTAATAGCCGCCGCCATAGCCGAGCCTGTAACCCGCTTTATCTAGACCTAGGCACGGAATAAACACCTGCTTGGGTACGACGCGTGTTGCCGGGTTTGCCGGGGGGGCATAGATACCGGCCTCGTCCATTGTCAGTCGTACGTTCGGTTGCCACAGATAAAACTCCAGCGGCGCACAAGGTGTTACTACGCGCGGCAGACAAACTGCTACCCCTGAGGCATACCATTCATGCATCAGTGGCTGGATATCGGGTTCTTTGGTAATTGGGTAATAAAACGCAAACGGTGTCGGTGGCGGATGAAAGTGGTCTTCCAGAATGTCGCAGATGGTGCGGCTAAAATCGGCGTGGTCTTGAGTCGCTAACTGACGGCGCCACGCTTTCATGCGCGTACGCAGTGTACTGCGATAGAATTTTTCATCCGTTGGTGTCGACATAAGTTGGACACTAGCACACTGCTGATTGAATTTACTTGTCGGGTTTTACGATGACCTTTGCTGTTTCTGCACGCCTGCCTGCCCTACCCGTTACCTTCAAACGTGGGCTGGCACTGAGTCTGCTGGCCTTTGCTATTAACGCAACGGCACAGGACGCGACGTATCTCAGTGCACGTGAGGCAGTTAAAAATGGTCAACTAGGTAAAGTGGAGCAACTCTATCCACAGCTCAAACAGCATGAATTGGCGCCCTATGTTGAGTCGTGGCTGCTTAAGCCTCAGCTGAGTAACGACAGCCCCGAGATCCGCGCCTTCCTCAAAAAGTACGATGGCGAACGCCCGGCAGAATTGCTGCGGGCCGATTGGATTCGCGCCCAGGCCAAACAGGGCAACTGGAGCCTCGTCGCCCAGCAGGGTGTGCTGATGTTGCAACCCGAGCCCGATGTGCAGTGTTATGGTCTTCAGCCCCGCGTTAGCAATGGCGACAGTGCCGCACGAGATCAGGCAAATGTGCTGTGGACCACCGGAGTCGATTCGCCAGATGCCTGTCAGGGTCTGTTCGACGCCATGTGGGCTAATGGTTCGCTAAATGCTAGTGATGGTTGGGCGCGTGCGCGTCGTCAGGTGGCCATGAACAAGCTAAACCAGGCACGTCAGACCCTGAGCGTGATGCGCGTTAACGTCAACGATGCTGCCGGTGGACTGGACGCCGTACTCAGCCGCCCGGTGATTTATCTGGAGCGCATGGGCACGCCGAACGACGACACCCAGAAAGAGTTGGCAACCCTGGCATTGGTGCGCATGGCGCGTAATGAGCCGGGGAGCGCCGTGTCAGCCGTTAAGCGCTACGGTGGCAATCTGGATAAGGCCCAGCAGGAATATGTGTGGGGCATCATCGCCTGGCAGTTAGGCATTCAGCAAAGTCCGGAAGCGCTGGATGCGGCAAAACGTAGCGGTACCGTGTTGTTGCCGGACGACGCCATGGCCTGGCGCATACGCGTGGCATTGCGTGCGCAGGATTGGAGCCTAGTACGTAAAGATATCGAAGCCATGCCCGAACCCATGATCAACTCACCGGAATGGGTTTACTGGCTGGGTCGCGCCTACAAAGCCCAGGGTAAAGACGGCGCTGCCGAAGATCAATTCAAAAAAATCGCTGGCCAACCTAATTTCTACGGCGTTCTGGCCACTGAAGAACTGGGCGGGC
>CAZGHR010000064.1:0-6115 GCA_964525545.1 uncultured Dechloromonas sp. | reverse complement strand
TTTTTTGTGCAGGACAGCAAAATACCCGCATGACATGAAATGCGGCACAATGATTGCAAATAAGATTGGGAGATTGTTCATGGCAATTTGGCGTCGACTGAGCATGGTTGTTATCTGTGTCTTGAGTGTTTTAACGGTGCCGCCGGTTGCCGCGGGTGAGCCCATAGTGGCTTGGATTGTTCAGGGCAAGCCTACGACGCTCGCAAAGTCTGCGATCAAGATTCTCGAGCAGGCCGGGGATGAAGGCTTGAACCCCGGGGATTACGATGCAGCCGGATTGTCGAAGGAGATTGCGGCGAGCAGTCAGGGGGCAACGCTCTCTGCAACCAAACAATCAGAATTGAATACGAACATCACGCAATCCCTGCTGCGTTATCTGCATGATTTGCACTATGGTCGTGTTGATCCGCGGACGGTTTATGCCAGGTTTGATGTGCCGCCCAAAAACCTGGATCTGGAGGCAACGCTGAATAAGGCGGTAGTCGCTAATGATTTGAGTCTCGCCATTAAAGAAGCAACCCCTTCATTTCCGCTGTATAAAGCGTTGCGTCCCTGGTTGGCCACGTATCGGGGTCTAGAGGGTAATCCGGCCTGGTCCGGCAATCTACCGCCTTTACCGGCACAAAAATTGGAGCCGGGGGCTGCCTATGCAGGTGTGAATTTGCTGGCGGCCCGTTTGGTTTCTTTGGGTGATTTGCCGGCTGGCTTTGTGGCGCCCGAGCGTTACCAGGGGACACTGGTGGATGGAGTCAAGGTTTTCCAGAAACGTCACGGCCTAACCCCTGATGGTGTGATCGGTAAATCAACCTTTGAGCAGCTGAATATCAAGCCGGCGGCACGCGTTGAGCAAATTGCGCTGACCATGGAGCGTTTGCGCTGGACGCCATTGATGGTGGATAAACGTTTGCTGGTTGTTAATCTACCCGAGTTTGAGCTGCGCGGTATCGAGATTAACGGCGACCAGGTACAGATCCCCCTGAAGATGAATGTGATCGTGGGTAAATCGCTCAATACACAGACACCCATGTTCAATGAGCAGATGCGGGCGATTGAGTTTAGTCCGTATTGGAATGTCCCACCCTCAATTACCCGGGCAGAAACGGTACCCAAGTTACGCCGGGATCCGGGTTATTTTGACCGTCAGGGCTTCGAGATCGTGACGCGCTCCGGCGAAGTAGTCACGCATCTGGATGAAGCGCAATTGGCGGCGTTGCAGAGTGGTCAGTCGCGGATCCGTCAGCGCCCCGGTGCACAGAACGCCCTGGGCGATATCAAGTTCATTTTTCCGAACAATGACAATATTTACATGCACCACACGCCATCAGTGGGATTGTTTCAGCGAGATCGTCGCGACTTCAGTCATGGCTGTATCCGGGTAGAAGCGCCGGTGGAACTGGCCGAGTTTGTGCTGAAGGATGAGCCGGAATGGACTCCGGAAAAAATCCGCGAAGCCATGGAAAACGGCACATCTAAAACGATCCGGATTAAAAATCCGATTATGGTGGTGATTGCCTATGCGACGGCCATTGTGAAACAGCGTGGCGGCACTATTTATTTCTATACCGACATTTATGGGCACGATCGCCAACTGCGGGCGGCTTTGCAGAAATACAGCCAGCGCTTCCAGGCGCAAGTATC
The DNA here is from genome assembly GCA_964525545.1 of uncultured Dechloromonas sp. Taxonomy (GTDB): domain Bacteria; phylum Pseudomonadota; class Gammaproteobacteria; order Burkholderiales; family Rhodocyclaceae; genus Fluviibacter. The sequence continues at coordinate 4,477 of CAZGHR010000064.1, read as the reverse complement.
TAATTCTTCTGGAAATTCTCTGTGATTGGGCTAGAATTAACACATGAAGCATGAAAAACATGATCGTCGACAATTTCTACGCAAGGCCGTTAGGCTGACGGCGGGCGGCGTAGCGCTGCCTTTGGCTAGTGCTGCTTATGCAGCTTACCCGCAGCGAATGGCTCAGCCCGCGGCAACAGGCTTGGTTGCGGATGGCGCGCAGCGCATTCTGGCCTTTAACCATACGCATACGCGGGAGCGGATTGATCTGACTTACGCCGTGAATGATCAGTACGTTCCTGATGCGCTAAAGACACTAAATCGGTTTTTGCGCGACCATTATTCGGGTACGGTGGGTCAGATGGATCCGCAACTGTTCGACTTGCTCCATCAGGTGCGCCAGGCACTGGGTGGTACGTCGTTGCCGGCATTCGAAGTCATTTCCGGATATCGTTGTCCGGAGACCAATAGTCACCTGAGAAACTCTCGCGGGGGCGGTGTGGCCAAACGCAGTTTGCACATGGAAGGTAAGGCCATCGATGTGCGGTTGCCTGGCGTGCCTTTGGCTGAATTACGCGATGCTGCCATTTCGTTAGAGGCGGGTGGCGTTGGTTATTACCCTTCTGAACAGTTTGTGCACATCGATACAGGTAAAGTGCGCCGCTGGGGCTAAAGCTATTTACTCAGATCGATGCCCCGGGTTTCGGGCAGGTATTTCAGGCCAACCAGAAACGCAAGGCTCAGCAGTACAGTGGGATACCAGAGGCCAGCGAGTGCGCTTCCGGTTGTGTCGTTGATCAAGGTGATGACAAAGGGAAGTAGCCCGCCCACCCAACCGGCAGACAGATTGTGCGGAAGCGCGGCCGCGCTATAACGTGTTCGGGCAGGAAAGAGTTCTGCCAGTAGCGCGGTTTGTGGACCGGTTACCAGGGCCAGTGGCAGCGTCATCAACACCATCAGCAAGCCGGCCTGCAAGTTGTTCTCTGGAGCAGATAGGGCAAGCCAGCCGCTAAACACGGGTTGTATGCAGAGCGCCCCAAGCAATAGTCCGGTAAGGACAACTTTGCGGCGTCCAATCCGGTCTGAAAGATAACCGGCGAATAGGGTCAGGGGAAAAAGCGTCGCAGTACCGATAGCAACGAGCAGGCTGCTACGCGCGCCATCAAAGCCGGCCACGGTTTTGAGGAAGACACCGCTGTAAACCTGCGCAGAGAAAAACAGAACGGCGCCTCCTGCGGATACGCAAAGAAAGAGGATGCCCATACGAGCGAGCGTCTGCCGATCCCGAAAGCAGTCGCGCAGGGGTGTTTTTGCCAGCGCCGCTTGCGCTTGCAGTGCATGAAATATCGGCGTTTCATGAAGCGCCGATCTGACTTTCAATGAAATAAGCAATAGTAGGAGTGAGATCCAGAAGGGAACGCGCCAACCCCAGGCAAGAAACTCTTCGGCGCTTAGTGCCTGCTGCAGAAATGCAATTTGTAGCGTTGAGGCAAGAATGCCTAGTGGGCCCATAAGTTGCAGTACGCTCGTATAGAGCCCCCGGTTGCGTACTGGGGCGTGTTCGGTCAGATAGACCGCGCTACCGCCGATTTCGCCACCGGCTGATAAGCCTTGAAGGAGGCGTAGTGTTACTAGCAGTGCGGGCGCCCATAGCCCGGCCTGGGCATAGGTAGGTAATAGTCCTACGGCGAGCGTGGCACCACCCATCAGGGCAATGGTGATCATGAAGACTTTGCGGCGTCCGATGCGGTCACCCAGTGAGCCGAAGAGCGCCGCCCCGATTGGGCGAACCACCATGCCAGCGCCAAAGGTTGCCAGGCTGGCAAGCAAGGCCGTTGTGGGGTTTTCAGGGGGGAAGAAGAGTGGGCCAAACCAGACCGCGAGGGCGGCAAAGGTGAGGAAGTCGTACCATTCCAGAAAGGTGCCGAAGCAGGCAGCAACTGCAACCCGTGTCTGTGGATTGTGCGACCCGGTATCGGCAGTGGTTTGTGAAGAAGGCATTCGACTGGTTAAAGGTTGGGCGAAAACAGGATTATCCGTTAGTCTTCGGTTTACGCATAAATTCGTTGGATTCGGGAAATTGTATGGCTACTGTTCGTGAGGACCTGCAGGACCAGATTATCGCTATCCGTGAGACGGTGATGGACAGCTGGAAAGACCTGAAGTCCTTTGTTCAGGAAACGTGGCCAGCACTAACGATTTTATTGGTGATTCTGATCATCGCGGTGTGGGTTGCCGATCCGGCGCCGCCGCGCCATGTGGTTATGGCAACCGGCCCGGCTGGCAGCTCGAATCAGATGTTGGGCCAGCGGTATCAGCAATACTTTGCACAACGTGGCATTACGCTCGAGCTGGTGGCGACAGAAGGCTCCGTAGAGAACGTCCATCGTTTGCAGGATCTGCAGGACAAGGTCATGGCGGGATTTGTCATGGCGGGCGCGGCTCCTCACCATGCAAAAGGCATTCAGACGTTGGGAAGTATCAATTATCAGCCGCTGTGGTGTTTTTATCGAAGCCCTGTGCCGCTGCCGATTAAAGAACGTGAAACCTTGATTCTCAGTCATAACGTCAATATGGGTACGCCTAACAGCGGTACCCATTTGCTGATGCAAGAAATGCTGAAGCTCAATCACATTACAGGTGATCTTTCCAAGTTTAAACAGCATGCCGATGAGCAGGCGATCGAGCTGCTGCGGGATGGTCAGCTGGACTCGGTATGTATTGTTGATACCTATGAATCGCCTAATGTGCAGAAGCTTCTGAAGATCGAAGGCTTGCAATTATCGGAGTTTGAGCGAGCTGAAGCTTATGCGCGAATGGTGCCTGCAATTGAAATGGTCACAATACCTGAGGGCGCGCTCGATTTGCCCAACAATCGGCCGCTTGCCTCATCCCCGATGATCGCGACGACGACCGAGATACTGATTGACGAGCGTTTGCATCCGGCGATTCAGACTTTGTTCCTGATGGCAGCTAAAGATATTAACGGCAAAGAAAGTTTCTTTTCTAAAGAGGGTCAGTTCCCGGTATTTATGGATAGCACGCAGCACCGTAGCAAAGAGGCAGAAATTTTCTATGAAAAAGGCACGCCGCTTTTAATGGAGGTGCTTCCTTTCTGGCTAGCCGAGTTTATCCGGCGACTCTTTGTAACGTTGCTGCCATTTTTTGCAGTGGCCTATCCGGTTATCCGTTCTATGCCCAATTATCATAAGAACCGGGTACGGGGCAAAATTAACCGGATGTATGGGGCTTTGAAGTTCTTTGAGCAGTCATTGGTGAGCGCCTATGACCCGGCGCAGAAAACAAACTATCTTGCCCAGCTTGATGCCATGGAGCGCGAAGCGCTGGGTATGAAAGTACCCAAATCAGTGGCCAGCGACTATTACACGCTACGTAGTTCCATCGATTTTGTACGTAATTGCGTTTTGCGCGATAGCTACAACGCGCATGCCACCCCGCTCCAGCCGCCTAGCTCAATAGAGGTGGCAGCTGATGATGGGGATGGCGATGATGTCTAGGCAGGATTAGTAGCCGCCGCGGATATCCGGATTGTTCAGCGTGTCATTCGGGGTGTAAACCGAGCCACCCCAGTTGGCCTGGAGGTCGTAACCGGATTGGCCAACGAGGTAAGTCACGATGTTCGGATTAATCGATTGCTGCATGCCGCCAGAACCCGCTGAGATATTGGCGTTTACATCACCGCCAACGCCCTTAGCCGCGGTGAACTGTTTGATAGCGTCCACATTCTTGAAGATAATGACCTGATATTGCTTCTGGAAGCCTGCCCCGGCGCCTTCACCGGCTTTGCGCTCCATCATGAATACGGGCTTCTGGCCTGGTTGAAACAGGGCACCATCACCATTGGACAGCACCACCAGAATGATGTTGACGTTGGTCGCGTTGAACACGGCATAACCGGCGGCGTTGCGAATCTCTTCCGCGGCCTTCGGATTGTGGCGGATTAGCTCATCGACGCCTGTGCGCGACATCTTGAGAATGGCTTCCCGTTTTTCAACCACCTGTTGTGGGGTGAGCGGTTGCCCCGCGCTATTGGTTGTCTGACAGGCATTCAGGGACAGCACGGCGGCCAATGTAACGAGGGATAGGGTCAGTTTGCGAATCATTGTTGCAGTGTCCGGTAATTGGATTGAGTGCGACAAAATATACAAAATCAGTGCATCTGTCATCTAAATTGAAAAAACCAGTCGCTGATTGGTTATGATCACACCATGAATTCACAAACCACTACCGCATGGCACCCCGGCGCAAGTGTGGTGCCATCGCCTAACTTTGATCAGCGTCCCGAGGGCGTTGAGATTGATCTGATTGTGATTCACTCGATCAGTTTGCCCCCAGGGCAATATGGTGGGCCTGGTATTGAGCAGCTTTTTACAAATCAACTGGATCCGGCAGCGCATCCATACTATGCTCAGATTGCTGGTTTGAAAGTGTCATCACACTTTCTGATTAAGCGAGATGGTGCGCTGGTGCAATTTGT
>CAZGHR010000063.1:0-6634 GCA_964525545.1 uncultured Dechloromonas sp. | reverse complement strand
GCCTTGCGCAGGTAATCCACCACGCCAGCCCGATCAATCATCGTAGCCTCGGCATCGCGACGGCCCTTAACCTCGATCTGGCCGGCGGCCAGTCCTTTCTCGCCGATCACCAGACGTTGAGGAATGCCAATCAACTCCATATCGGCAAACATCACACCAGGGCGTTCGTTACGGTCGTCGAGCAGTACGTCAAAACCAGCGGCGATGAGCTCTTCGTAGAGCTCGCTGGCAGCCTCTTGGATGGCTGGGGATTTGTGATAACCCATCGGTACGATAGCCACCGTAAACGGGGCAATCGCAGTCGGGAACGCAATGCCTTTGTCATCGTGGTTCTGCTCGATGGCTGAGCCGACAATGCGGGTCACGCCGATGCCGTAGCAGCCCATTTCCATCACTTCGTTTTTGCCTTGCTCGTTAAGGAAGGTGCAGCCTAGCGCTTCGGCATATTTGGTGCGCAGCTGGAAAATATGGCCGACTTCAATACCGCGCACAACATCCAGAACGCCTTTACCGTCTGGCGATGGGTCACCGGCGACCACATTGCGGATATCAGCAACTTCCGGTTCAGGCAGATCGCGGCCAAAATTCACACCGGTCAGGTGTTTGTCGTATTCGTTGGCACCACAGGCAAAATCCGCCATCACTGCAACCGAACGATCCGCGATCACGCGGATGCCAGCCTTGATGTTAACCGGGCCAATAAAGCCCGGGATACAACCCAAGGCCTCTTTGACTTCATCTTCACGGGCAAAGCGGAATGCGCCAATACCCGCGATTTTGCTGGCTTTGATTTCGTTCAGTTCGTGGTCGCCGCGCAGGAGCAGTAGCACGAGGCCACCCTGTGCGTTCGGAGCACCTTCTGACAATTCGGGCACGATGGCTAGAGTCTTAACCAGGCCGGACAGCGGCATATCAAGTGCCACAGCCACATCTTCACAGCGTGATTTCTTGGGGGTGGCCACATGCACCAGCGCGGCGTTGGCAGCAGGTCGCGGTGTTGTGGGCGCCAGCGCTTCGGCAAGCTCGACATTGGCTGCGAAATCCGAATCCGGGCAGAAGGCGATATCGTCTTCACCCGAATCGGCCAACACGTGGAATTCATGCGAGCCGGTGCCGCCAATCGAGCCGGTGTCAGCGGCCACAGCGCGGAAACGCAAACCGAGGCGCGAGAAGATGCGGTGATACGTATCAAACATCACGCGGTATTCGCGCTGCAAGTCTTCAAAACTGGTGTGGAACGAGTAGCCGTCCTTCATCAGGAACTCGCGACCGCGCATCACGCCGAAACGCGGGCGGATTTCATCGCGGAACTTGGTCTGAATCTGGTACAGGTGGATCGGTAGCTGGCGATAGCTCTTGATCTCTTTGCGTACGAAATCGGTTACCACTTCTTCGTGCGTCGGGCCGATGACGAAATCGCGTTGATGACGATCTTTAAAACGCAGCAGCTCAGGGCCGTATTGATCGCCACGGCCAGATTCCTGCCATAACTCAAAAGGCTGCACGGCCGGCATCAGCATTTCCAGGGCGCCAGCACGATTCATCTCATCACGCACAATCGCTTCTACCTTGCGCAAGGTGCGCAGCCCCATTGGGGTCCAGGTGTAAACGCCGGAGGCCAGGCGACGAATGAGCCCGGCTCGGAGCATGAGCTTGTGGCTAACAACTTCGGCGTCAGCCGGGGCTTCTTTGAGAGTCGTAATCAGAAACTGGGAAGAGCGCATAAATAACCCTGAAAAGGCAAAACCCGGGCAGCAATGCGGTGCCGGGCAATAAATAAAGCGGAAAAACGGCATTCTAACGGATGCTGGCTTTCGTCTGGGTGCCGGATGTGCCAGAATCAGGGCAATTTCAAATTAACGCAGGTGATTTATGCTAGATCGTGAAGGCTATCGCCCCAACGTCGGCATCATCCTCTGTAATGCACGTAATGAGGTCTTCTGGGGTAAGCGCGTCAGGGAGCATGCCTGGCAGTTCCCGCAGGGTGGTATCAAGCGCGGGGAGTCCCCCGAAGAAGCCATGTACCGTGAATTGCAGGAGGAAGTGGGTCTTGAGGCGCAGCACGTCAAGATTCTCGGCCGAACCCGTGACTGGTTGCGCTACGAAGTGCCTGAGCAGTGGATTCGCCGTGAGTGGCGGGGTAACTACAAGGGACAGAAGCAGATCTGGTATCTGTTGCGTCTGACCGGCGGGGATCATCACGTCCAGTTAAGGGCAAGCTCACATCCGGAATTCGATGCCTGGCGCTGGAGCCAGTACTGGGTGCCGCTGGAATCCGTTGTGGAATTCAAGCGTAACGTTTACCAGTTGGCGTTGGGAGAGCTGGAGCCCTTTTTGAATGCGGATCGGCTGCGTCATCCGGCACTGGGGCGTCGTGGGCGCCGGTTGCCTAATGCGGGTGCCGATCAAGCACCGCAACAGGCCACCACGCAGGACGAAGGTGCGCACCATGGCTAGCAGGAAGCAATGGGCAGCGGCAGTGTCTACGGTTTTTGCGGTAGGAAGCGCTCTGGCTGCTGCCGAGTGCAACACGCGTAAGTATTACGAGTGTTACGAATACGAAGAATCCGAAGACGAAAAAAAGGTCTGGCAAGAAGAGAAGGTTACGCCGCCTGCTGCCCCGGATATGGACAAGCTCATTCCCTTTGAAGTGAGTGTTGCCAACGCGAACCGCTTTTTGGTGGATCCTGCCAGCGTTTCGGTAGGTAAAGACGGCGTGGTTCGCTTTACCGTGGTGATTGAATCTTCGGGTGGCGCACGCACGGTGAATTACGAAGGGTTGCGCTGTAAAACGCGTGAACGACGTCTGTATGCTTTTGGCCAGCCAGATGGCAGCTGGATCGAAAGCAAAGGCTCTTCCTGGATTCTGATGCAGAAGCAGCAACACAAAATGGTGAATGCCTATCCCGCTGTATTGGCCTATGAGTATTTCTGTCTTGATATGGAGCCACCGCCGAGCGCCGAAGTGGCTGTGGACCGTTTGAGGGCTGGGCCGGCAGCAACTTCAGCAAGGTAATGCGATGAGTATCGACACATTAATCATTGAAGCAGACAAAGTTCTACGGACGCTTTTTGCATCGCAAACGAGTGTCCGTCCGCATCCGGACAAAGACATGGCCGAGGCCGACCTGTCTGAGGCGGAGCGCAAACATGTCGCAGGGCTTATGCGGGTGAATCACAGCGGTGAAGTCTGTGCGCAAGCGCTTTACCAGGGGCAGGCCCTGACATCGCGTGATCCGGCCGTGCGAGACGCATTGCGCGAAGCGGCGCACGAAGAAATCGAGCATCTGGCCTGGACCGAGCAGCGGTTACGTGAGCTGGGCAGCCATACCAGCTGGTTAAATCCGCTCTGGTATGCAGGGTCGCTCACCATGGGGGTCATCGCCGGTAAGCTCGGTGATCGCTGGAATCTAGGTTTTTTGGCTGAAACAGAAAAGCAGGTGACAGCGCATCTGGAAAGTCATCTGGAGCGACTGCCCGCAGCTGATGCAAAAAGTGCGGCAATTATTGCGCAGATGGCGATCGATGAAACCTCGCATGCGCATACTGCAGAGGCCTTAGGGGCGGCACAGTTTCCGCCGTTGGCCAAAAAAATGATGCAACAAACCTCAAAGGTGATGACGGCGTTGTCCTACCGGTTTTGAGACAACGCCAAACCGCATTAAGCCGCAGGTGTCGATTCGCTCTGGCGTAGTTCCAGATCCCAGGTGATTTCAGCGGTAGCGCCTAGCATGGCGGTTGCCGAGCAGTATTTTTCTTTAGAAAGCGTCACGGCACGCTCTACGGCTTCTTGTTTCAGGGCGTTGCCGGTCACAATGTAGTGCAGGTGTAGCTTGGTAAAGACCTTCGGGTCGGTTTCGGCGCGTTCGGCCTTCAGAACCACTTCGCAACCAGTCACCGGATGGCGGCCACGCTGAAGAATCAGCACCACATCAAAAGCGCTACAGCCGCCGGCGCCCGCCAGCATCATTTCCATGGGGCGCGGGCCCAGATTGCGCCCGCCCAGATCCGGTGGGCCATCCATCGTGATTTTGTGACCACTCCCGGTTTCGGCAACAAAGGTCACGTGGTCGGTCCAGCTAACGCGGCATTCCATGGTTTAAAGCTCCGAATAGATCTAAAGGCTAGGGTGGGGTGGATTGTAATGTGGAAGGCAGTCCCTTGCATCTTTCTCGGTGTATTCGCTGTAAAACAGCTTTTGTGCAAAGCAGCAAAATATCGTTTGTTTATGACAAAGAAATTCAACAAGGTTTTTACGTCCCAGGGGCTTTGTCAGTGATGTTTATATGTATCAGTAAGTTGCGATGCTTTAAGTCCGGACGTGAATAGTTTTCATGTGTCATGGCAGTGAACTGAAAGTTTTTTTGCGCCGCAATAAATTTCTTGCAATTTGAATGGCTTGGGGCTATATTGGGCATGTTGTATAGATGTGCTCGGCGCATCTATTCGATTGTCTCCTCCACCCTCCTCCTTTGGTGTGGATTTACGCGGAGCCACTCGTGTGGTTCCGCGTTTTTTTTGCTTTATTTAGGCTGCGCATTCTTTCTGAATTCCAGCGCCCAGGCGCACTTGACGCCCCGCTAGGCGCTGCTCTTCGCGGACAAAGTCGCGAAGGGGTTGACGTCAATTCAAAAGTGTTGCTAGAATGCGCGTTTTCCCAAATTCCGCGCCGTTACTGGCGCCACGGAAGTGCATAAGATGAAAACGTTTTCCGCCAAGCCGCATGAAGTTCAGCGCGACTGGTTCATCGTGGACGCCACGGACAAAGTTCTGGGCCGCGTTGCCAGCGAAGTCGCACGTCGCCTGCGTGGCAAGCATAAGCCTGAGTACACCCCACACGTTGATACGGGTGACTTCATTGTTATCGTTAACGTAGAGAAGCTGCGTGTTACCGGTAACAAGGCCGAAGATAAAAAATACTACCGTCACTCGGGTTACCCAGGCGGTATCTACGAAACTACGTTTGGCAAGATGCAACAGCGTTTTCCAGAGCGCGCTCTGGAAAAGGCCGTTAAGGGCATGCTGCCAAAGGGTCCGCTGGGCTACGCCATGCTGAAGAAGCTGAAGTGCTACGCCGGCGCTGTCCACCCGCACACCGCCCAGCAACCTAAGTCGCTGGAAATCTAAGAGGTCGTTATGGCAGAACAACAATATTACGGTACCGGTCGTCGCAAGAGCGCCGTTGCCCGTGTTTACCTGAAGCGTGGCAAGGGCAACATCGTTGTCAATGGCAAGCCAGTTGATATTTTCTTCTCGCGTGAAACCGGCCGTATGGTCGTTCGTCAACCGCTGGAGCTGGTTGAGCACGTAAACACCTTCGACATCAACGTTAACGTTGTTGGCGGTGGTGAGTCGGGTCAAGCCGGTGCAGTGCGCCACGGTATCACCCGCGCACTGATTCAGTACGACGCCGAGCTGAAGTCGGCTCTGTCGAACGCTGGTTTCGTAACACGTGATGCACGTGAAGTGGAACGTAAGAAAGTCGGTCTGCACAGCGCCCGTCGCCGTAAGCAGTTCTCGAAGCGTTAATGTTTTTCCGCACTTGGGCAGCAATGCCCTGGTGTGCGGCCAGTTAGCTCAGTTGGTAGAGCAGCGGATTGAAAATCCGCGTGTCCTTGGTTCGATTCCGAGACTGGCCACCAAATATTCAAAAGCCACCTTTGGGTGGCTTTTGTTTTTTCAGCTGGTTTAAAAAACGCGGGTTAATTGATCGTTGCAGCTGACATAAACCGGCACGCCACGACTAACAAATAAGCCAAGCGCCGGGGCAAATGCTGGCGCTTTCCAGGCGTCGCGGTGGGCGGGCTTCACATAAAGCACGATGTCATTGCCTTCGTTGAGTGTGCCAACGACGACATGCGATTTGTCGGGTCGGGTCGCTATGGGCAAGGGCTTTTCCATTTTCTGTGATCGTAGCCAGAGGCATTCATATACGCGGCAGGATTCAGGTCGCGTTTCATAGATGTCACAGCCCTGGCCTTTGTTGCAGTGTGTGCACCAGGTATTGGCGGGCTTTTCAAGTTCTCGGACCTTCATGGCATTGCAGCAGTAGGTGCAATTGCCGCAATCATTGGCGGTGGTTTCAGTGGCTATCAGCGTCATTTTGGTCTTTGGTAAGCGATAATCGGAAATCGTTGATTGAAAGTGTATCTGACATGCGTATTCTGATTGCTGCTTTAACTGTTTTGGCGACCCTTGTTTGCGCATCGGTTGCACAGGCTCAGTTGACCTCGTTGCTGCCCACCAAGCCAGTTAAAACGGCGCCTGCAGCTAGCCAGGTCACGGTAACAGATCCTAAGCAGGAGATGGCAGATGCGCAAACCCGCTTAGCGGATGCCCAAAGTGCGCTGAAGCGTTTGCAGAGTGAGGTGAATAAACCGGGTTTGGCACCGAGCGCCCGTCAGGATCTGTTGCAACAGTTCAATCTGCGCCAGACCCTGACAGACCGTTATGCCGAGCAAGTGGGTTATCTCAAGCAATTGGCGGTGCTGGACGTAAAAATTGCAGATGCCAAACAGGCGCGTGACAACTGGACGGCGCCAGCTGGGACGCCACCATGGCCAGTGGTTGACGGGGATGCAGTTAGAAACGAGATGCTCGTCTTGCAGATGCAGATTGCGCAACTGGATAAGGA
>CAZGHR010000062.1:0-6778 GCA_964525545.1 uncultured Dechloromonas sp. | reverse complement strand
CTTGTGCCAGAAGCGCTTGCTTACGATTCAACCCTGCGTCATCCAATCCTGTGCCACGTCCTACGCATACGTCGAGCGACGCTTCGCTCAAACAATGGGTCAATAAACTCGCAGAGGCCGTGTTACCGATGCCCATTTCACCGAGACCAATGACATTACAGCCCGCTTCAGCATAACGCGCCACGAGTACCGCACCGTTTTCAATGGCTTGCGCACATTGCGCGGCGGTCATCGCGGGCGCTTCGAGATAATTCTCCGTGCCGGCACCCAGCTTGCAATCAATCAGCCCTGGTCGCACACCAAACTCATGGGCGACACCACAATCCACCACAGCCAGCGGTAGGCCATAAGTGCGGGTAAAGACATTGATAGCGGCGCCACCGGCAAGAAAATTCTCGACCATTTGCCAGGTCACGTCCTGCGGATACGCGGAGACACCAGCTTTGGCTGCACCATGGTCTCCGGCAAAAACCAGCATCTGTGGCGCACTTAATCCGGGTGACTTGGTTTGCTGAATGAGGCCGATTTGTTGCGCCAGAACTTCCAGCTGACCCAGCGCACCCAACGGCTTTGTTTTGCCATCGATTTTTTCTTGCAGTGCTTGCGCCAGGGCGCCCGCTGTCGATGAGATCTTGAAACTTCGCATAATCTTCCTGAAATTAACCGCGCAGTCTGAGTGGCAACCCGGCAACTGACAATGTGACGCGCTCGCACAATGCAGCGACATCCTGATTCAAACGTCCCTGTTCGTCGGCAAAACGTCGCGCCAGTCGATTCTCCGGCACCACGCCCGAACCAATTTCGTTGCTGACCAGAATAATCTCGCCGGGCAGCGTGGGTAAGACATCAAGTAGCGCTTGTCGTTCACCCCAGAATTGGTCGCAGGTAATCCGTTCGCCGGCCTCCAACTGAGCGCCCGCCTGTCCCTTGAAAACGAGAGCGGAAAGCCAAAGTGTCAGACAGTCAACGATAAGACAGGTATGTTCGCCAGCATGAGCCTGGAGGGTTGCAGCGAGCGCTATCGGTTCTTCGACGGTAACCCAGTGCGCTGGGCGGCTTGTTCGGTGGTGCATCAACCGTTCGACCATTTCCTCATCCCAAGCCTCTGCAGTGGCGATATAGATGATTGTCAGACCATTTGCTTCATATCCGGCAGCCCGGCTTTCAGCCAGACGACTTTTGCCGCTACGGGCACCACCGAGTATAAGTTCGCGCATGGTTTATTATCCCATGATGTTGTCCCGACATTCCGCTTAGACCATAGTCTCCATGATCCGTTTCATACGCCGCACCATCCTCTTTCTCGCCCTCAGCCCTTTGTATGCGCTAGCCGCACCGATCTCTCTGGTAGATGATGCTGGAAAGACAGTCCATCTACCCGCCCCTGCGCAACGCATCGTCGCACTGGCACCTCATGTTGTTGAAACGCTTTACGTTGCTGGCGCAGGCAACCAGATTGTTGGCACCGTCGAGTATAGCGACTACCCGCAGAGCGCCCGATCGATTCGGCGCATTGGCAATTATTCTAGTTTTGATCTCGAAGCGCTTCTGGCATTAAAGCCAGATTTAGTCATAGGATGGGAGACCGGCAACTCACCATCGGCGATTGAAAAGATTCGCGACTTGGGCATTCCCGTATATTTATCTCAGCCTAACCGGATTACACAAATCGGCGATGAAATTGAGACCTTCGGAAAGTTGGCCGGCACCGAACGTGTCGCCAAACCTGCAGCTGATGCGTTTCGAAAGCGTCTTGATCGCCTGGAGAAAGAAAATCGTGGTCGCCCACAGGTGTCAGTTTTTTACCAGATTTCGGACGCACCACTCATGACCATTGGCGGCAAGCAGATCATTAGCAATGCATTATCTATCTGCGGCGGAAGAAATATTTTTGAACAGCTGGCACCCATGGCGCCGATTGTTTCTGCTGAAGCCGTGATTGCCGCTAACCCGGAGGTCATCATGACTTCCGGCATGGAGAAGATCAATCCCGCTGCTTTGGACACATGGAAGAAGTGGCCTCAACTCACCGCAACGCAACGGCGTAACTTTTTCCTGATAGATTCGGATCTGATTAACCGCAATGGCCCACGCATTCTGGATGGCACTCAGCAAATATGTAACGCTATACAGACAGCACGTAATCGTCGGCCCGCAAATCCATGACACAAGATTCTCGTTTTCGGCATGAGCTAAATGCCTTTCTTGGCGCTGTGCGCTTCTTTACGCGCATACCCGTTTCCGAACGAATTCCCCATTCCGACGCCTTGCTGAATCACGCCTCCCGTTACTTTCCGGCCGTTGGATTGCTGGTTGGTTTTGTCAGTGCAGTCAGCTTTCTAGTGGCATCGCTGGCACTGCCGCCCAGCGTCAGCATCCTGATTGCCATGGTGACTAGCATTTACCTGACAGGCGCATTCCACGAAGATGGGCTGACCGACATGACGGATGGTCTGGGTGGTGGCTGGGAAAAAATGAGGATCCTGGAGATCATGAAAGACTCGCGCGTCGGTAGTTACGGCGTAATCGCCATCTGCATGACCTTGCTGATCAAGTTTATCTGTCTCAGCGAGTTTGACCCCGCCTGGATTCCAGCGATATTGATTGCCGGGCATGCATTTTCACGCTACTGCTCAGTCCTGATCATGGCTGGCATGTCTTATGTTCGTGAAGATGCGCTGAGCAAGTCCAAGCCATTGGCAACGACCCTGTCTTCATCTTCGCTGCTTATTGCCAGCGCATTTGGTATCGGGGCGTTAACTCTTTTGCCCTGGCCCTCTGCCCTCGCAGGAGCAGCAACAGGCTTTGCCATCACAACCTGGCTAGCACGCAAACTTCAAAAATGGCTGGGAGGGTATACCGGTGATTGCCTGGGCGCAGCACAGCAGCTGAGTGAAGTGGCCTTCTATGTTGGGGCGCTCGCTGCGCTGCACTAAGCAGGCACGAACCAACGCTGCATCTGGCCATTCGCATCGGCCCGCTCAATCTGCACCAAGGGATAACCATAAAGACGCGACAGATTTTCGGCGGTGAGCACGGTAGATACCGAACCATACTGCCACTCTCCTTCGCCAAACAACAGTAGCGCAGAATCGCAATATCGATGAGCCAGGCCTGGCTCATGCAAGACCATGATGCAACTGACGCGTTCTTTTCGCGCCTTGATTCGCATCAACTCCAGCACTTCGATCTGATGATTCAGATCCAGATGCGCTAGCGGCTCATCCATGAAATAGAGCGATGGATTTTGCGTGAGGATTGTGGCCACTGCGACACGTTGGCGCTCCCCGCCCGACAATGTCAGCACATCCCGCTCGGCGAAACCATCCATTCCCACAGCGCGTAGTGATGCCATGGCTAAAGCCTGGTCATCCGACGACTCCCAGGCCCAGCGATTCAGATGCGGGTGCCGTCCGGAAATGACCGTTTCAAGCACAGTGGCGCCAAATTGATCCTGCTGCTTCTGAGCCAGCCAGCCACGCCAACAAGCGGCCGCACGGTCTCCCCACTGCGCATAGGTCTTGTTGCCCAGCAAAATGTCACCGGTCATCACACCCCGTGGCAATCCGGCCAGGCAAGACAACAATGTCGACTTGCCCACACCATTACGACCCAGAATGGCCGTCATCTCTCCCGGGAAAACTTCGAAGCCCAGATCACGAGACACGTGCGTCTCGCCCACCTGCAAGTTAACAGACGAGATCTTAAACAACGCCTTCAGCGCATCGATATTCTGATGCGCCATCATTGATAACGCGTCCGGTTGAGCAGATACAGAAACACCGGGACGCCAATCAGCGCCGTGACCACACCTACCGGCAATTGTTGTGGCGCAATCAACAAACGGGCCAATATATCGGCAAGCACCAAGAAGATACCGCCCGCCAGCATCGAAGTTGGCAATAGGATCCGTTGGTCGTTACCCACGAACATGCGTGCCAGGTGTGGAATAACCAATCCGACAAAGCCCACTGAACCCGCGGTGGTAACCGACACGGCCGTTGCCATGGAGGCCAGCAGATAAACGGCGATACGCACAAAACCAACAGATACCCCCAACGCTTTTGCGGTATCGTTGCCGCGAATCAGGATATTGAGATCGCGCGCCAGCGGTGCCGTTAGCAGCGCCATCACTCCTATGCCGATCAACGCATACGTTGGATTAACGCCCTGCGAAAAGTCCCCCATCAGCCAGAACAGCACCCCCCGCAAACGCTCTTCGGGTGCGATCGATAACAGCAAGGTGATCACCGCGCCACAACCGGCAGCCACCATCACGCCAGTGAGCAACAAACGGGTCTGCGTCCAGCTGCCATCACCATGTGCCAGGCCAAATACGATCAGAATCGCTAGCAACGCACCAGCAAAGGCAAAGCCATTGAGTTCGGCAACGCCTAGACCAAAGAAAATTGCCAGCAACGCACCGACACCTGCACCGCCTGAAACGCCAAGAAGATAGGGATCTGCTAACGGGTTGCGCAACAGCACCTGCATCAGCGCACCGGCCAGCGCCAGCAAACCACCGCAACCGAAAGCCGCTAAGGTTCGCGGCAAACGCAGATCCCGTATCACTGCAGCTGACGGCGCTGTTGAATCAATCACACCGGACAACACTTCTAGGAGTGGCAAGTCAACACTACCCACCGACAAGCTAACTGCAATCGATACCAAACTCAATAATGCGAGAGCGGTAATTGCAGCAAGTGGTCGGCGATTCGTGTTCATAGAGGCATATTAACGGGTGTCGAAACGGAGGCCCACAAAGAAGTTGGAACCCGGGCTTCTGTAGTAATTAGCCGTTGCCGGATAGGTATAGCCGTCATATGTCGAAGCAGCATAACCAGAAGCATTTGTTGCGTATTGACGGTTAAAAATATTGTTGCCGCGCATAAACAATGACACATCTTTAATCAGATTTACACTGCCAAAAATGTTGAAAAGCGTATAACCGCCCATCGTAATATTATTGCTGTAGGGGTCTGCGTTCCCAGGATTAGATTGCTGGCTACCTGAAAGCTGCATCTGACCACCCAAATCCCAACGCTCTTGCTTCTTAGAAACCGTCAACGATCCAAAGTTTGCTGGTCGATATGGCAGGAAGTTACCCGTCGCTTTATCTCGCGTATCTTGATTGTCGTAGCTCGCCGCCACATCCAAACCATAAACCTTTCCGCCGTAAGTGAACGACCAACCTTGCATGACTGCTTGCCCAACATTAATAGCGCTAAAGTCTGTGTTCTGAATCAGATTTGAAACATCGTTGTAGTGATAAATGACACCGGCTCGATGAACGCCATCATCATACCTAAAGCCACCTTCGCCGTTTTGAGACCGTTCTGGATTTAAATTGGGGTTGCCATTCCAGTAACCAGACTGATAGTACAACTCATTAAATGTTGGCGCTCTAAAACCTGTGCCCCACGCCGCAGTCGCACGAACGGACGGAACAATAAAATATCCGTAGCCTACAGAACCGGTTGTCGCACCACCAAACTGGCTATTGCTATCGTTGCGCACGTTGGCTTGAAACAGATTGTTTCCTATGTCGCCATTCCATCCGGCCTGAACGGTATTGATGTTTCTAGAGGTCGCTGCATAAGCCTGCGTGGAATCCAGGTTTTGTTGCAAATACTCATAAACAAGGAGTCCTTTGCCAACCGGAAGATTGATATCGTTTTGCCACTGCGCTTGAGTTTGCGTTGATCTGTAGCTGCCACCATTATCTGGTATGCCACCTGCTAAATAATTCCGGTTGGTATCAACGCTCTGCCCAAAGCGCACCAAGCTTTGCCAGTTATCCAGAATCTTGTTCTGTGTATAAGCAGACATTACAGACAAGAGCTGCGTCTGATAACTCATACCCTTACTGCTATTGGTGTAGTTGTTATAACCATTACCATACAGCGCCGACACACCCACTTCTTGACCTGGCGCAATGGTATAGGCCAAGCGCGTAGAAGCATTCGAGTTAACGTATGCCGCGCTGTTTGGATTAAAGTCGGTAGATGCATTTGTAAGCGTTGGCAATCCTAGGGAGTGTGTATTGCCACCATAAAGGCTATAGCTCAATCCACCCTCGGACCCTTCAACACCCACCGTCTCTGAGCTCGTTCCATAGGTACCGTACCCTGCATCGGCATAGTATTTAGTCGGCCCCTCACCTTTACGGGTAAACAGCTGGATCACACCACCAATTGCTTCCGACCCATAGGAAGAGGATGTAGGCCCGCGAACAATTTCCATGCGCCCAATCTGTTGCATCGGTATATAAGCCCAACTCGGCCCGCCGTTTGCAACGGAGCTCAAGCGCATACCATCAATGAGCAAAATACTCTGATTATTGCTGGCACCACGAATCTGCACTGTCGTGTTGGTACCCATCGTACCGTTCTGGTTTACGGTAATACCGGATTCATTTCTAAGCACATCAGAGATGGGTGCCTGCGGCCCATACTCCTGCATCGTTTCACGATCGACCACAGAGACATCTGGGATCAATCGGTTATATCGCGTGGGCACACGTGTTGCCGTAACAACAATCGGATCTGCCGGGCCGGAAATTTCTTCCGGCGTTTCTTGCTTAGCGTCTTGAGCAGTTGCGGCAAAAGAAATAGAAGCGATGGCACATGCCACCAGTGAACGCGCGGCGCTCGGCTTTTGGATATCAAACATAAGAACTCCTGGCGCAATAACGCGCCAACGATCAAACAAGCGTCCCCGCAAGTTCAATGCGATAAAAATACTGAAAGGAGTGCACGGATGGCCAAACATGGCGATC
>CAZGHR010000061.1:0-6927 GCA_964525545.1 uncultured Dechloromonas sp. | reverse complement strand
GATAACGCGACAGGCGATTTCGCCGCGGTTTGCAATCAGGATTTTCTTGAACATGAGTAAACCTCAGTTTCTATTCAGTGAATATTTAGCTGCTTTGGCGCGTGAAGGGCGAGGCGGCGAGGCACTCTGCGCCGAGACAGTACGAGCTGTACGGCGAGAAGCAGAGAACGAAGCCAACGAAGCGATTCACGATGTCAGAGCAGATTAAAGTGGGATGTTGCCGTGCTTGCGCCAAGGATTCTGGATGTCTTTGTCTTTCAGCATAGCCAGCGAGCGGCAGATGCGCTTGCGTGTTTCATTTGGCATGATGACGTCGTCGATAAAGCCGCGCGCACCTGCCACGAATGGATTGGCAAACTTGGCTTTGTACTCGGCTTCGCGTTCAGCCAGTTTGGCTGGGTCGTTCTTTTCTTCGCGGAAGATAATTTCCACGGCACCCTTTGGCCCCATCACAGCAATTTCTGCTGATGGCCAGGCGAAGTTAACGTCGCCACGCAGGTGCTTCGAGCTCATCACGTCGTAAGCGCCACCGTAGGCCTTACGGGTAATCACAGTCACCTTTGGTACGGTACATTCAGCGTACGCGTAGAGCAGCTTGGCGCCGTGTTTGATGATGCCGCCATACTCTTGCGAGGTGCCTGGCATGAAGCCTGGTACGTCGACAAAGGTAACTACAGGAATATTGAAGGCGTCGCAGAAGCGTACAAAGCGTGCTGCCTTGATGGAAGACTTGATATCCAGACAGCCGGCCAGTACGAGTGGCTGGTTGGCAACGATACCTACCGGACGACCTTCCATGCGACCAAAGCCGATGATGATGTTCTTGGCGTAGTCTGGTTGGATTTCGAAGAAGTCGCAGTCATCAACGGTCTTGATGATCAGTTCCTTCATGTCATACGGCTGGTTCGGGTTAGCCGGCACCAGAGTGTCGAGCGAGAAGTCCAGACGGTCAGCGCTGTCCAGCGTTGGCTGTACAGGCGGCTTTTCTTTGTTGCTCGATGGTAGGAAGTTGATCAGACGGCGTAGCATCATCAGTGCTTCGACATCGTTTTCAAAAGCCAGGTCAGCAACACCGGATTTGCTGGTGTGTGTAACGGCACCACCCAACTCTTCTGCAGTCACTTCTTCGTGGGTCACGGTTTTTACAACTTCCGGACCGGTTACGAACATATACGAGCTGTCTTTGACCATGAAAATGAAGTCGGTCATGGATGGCGAGTAAACCGCGCCACCGGCACAAGGGCCCATGATCATCGAGATCTGTGGAATCACGCCGGAAGCCATGACGTTGCGCTGGAATACGTCTGCGTAGCCACCCAGGGCAGCAACGCCTTCCTGAATACGGGCGCCGCCCGAGTCATTGAGGCCGATGACCGGTGCGCCAACCTTCATGGCTTGATCCATGATCTTGCAGATCTTTTCGGCGTGCGTTTCTGACAGCGAACCGCCCAGCACAGTGAAGTCTTGCGAGAAGACGAATACCAGACGGCCGTTCACAGTGCCGTAGCCAGTAACAACGCCATCACCCGGCAGCGATTGCTTTTCCATGCCGAAGTCGGTGCAACGATGCTCTTTGAACATGTCCCACTCTTCGAACGATTCCGGATCCAGGAATAGTTCGATGCGCTCGCGGGCGGTCAATTTGCCCTTGGCGTGTTGCGCATCAATGCGCTTCTGACCGCCGCCCAGACGCGCTTGTTCGCGCTTCTGTTCGAGCTGATGGATAATTTCTTGCATAGTGGGACTCCTTAGGTGATATCCGGAATTACGAGCCAAGACCGGTGGTCGTTGGCGATGTTTGAGCAAGGGTTGTGCCAAGAAAAGCGCCTAGCAGCTGGCGCGCAGCGGAGGCGGGTGTCTGGCGTGCTTCGTCGACTGCCTGGCGAATGGCCGGCAGCTGGGTGAGTACGGTGGGGTTGGCGTGGAAGGCACGGCGCAGACCTGAATCGATCAGACTCCACATCCAGGCCTGCGCCTGGTGGCGACGGCGTTCAGCGAATTCGCCTGTAGGCACCAGCGCGGTGCGATACTTCTCAATGGCTTCCCAGAATTTCTCAATACCATCGTGATGCAAAGCGCTGAGTGCGAGTACCGGTGGATGCCAGTTCGGGCTGGTCGGACGCAGCATGCTGAGCGAGTTCTTCCATTGAGCAGCGGTGACGGTTGCCGCCCGCGGGTCAATATCTGCTTTATTAATAATCACCAGGTCGGCAATTTCGACGATGCCTTTTTTAATGGCCTGTAGGTCATCACCGGCGTTTGGTAGTTGCAGTAGGCAGAATATGTCGACCATACCTGCCACGGTGGTTTCCGATTGGCCAACGCCAACGGTTTCGACGATGATCACATCGTAGCCGGAGGCTTCGCAGAGCAGCATGGCTTCACGCGTTTTTTCGGCGACGCCGCCGAGCGAACCGGATGATGGGCTCGGGCGAATAAAGGCTTCTTCACGCACGGAGAGTTGTTCCATGCGGGTTTTATCACCCAGAATCGAACCACCGGAAACACTCGAAGAAGGATCAACTGCCAATACTGCGAGTTTGTGTCCCTGTTTGATGAGCCACATGCCAAGCGCTTCGATGAAAGTCGATTTGCCGGCACCGGGTACGCCGGAAATGCCAATGCGGATGGCGTTGCCCGTATTCGGCAGTAACGCGTTCAGCACTTGCTGAGCACGGATCTGATGATCCTCACGCGTGGATTCGATGAGCGTAATCGATTTGGCCAACGCACGACGCTGACCGGCAAGCACACCCGCCACCAAAGCCTGATCGGCTTCGGTGAGCGTGGTGACTTCTTCCGGGCGCATTGCGTTCATACTCAGTGCAGAAAGCGGGGTTTACTTGGCCAGTGCTTTACGAATTTCAGCCAGCACGGTGCGGGCCGAATCTTCAATGCGCGTACCCGGGCCGAAGATGGCCTTGGCACCAGCCTTGTACAGGGTGTCGTAGTCTTGCGCTGGAATTACGCCGCCAGCGAAGACGATGATGTCATCGGAGCCCTGTTCCTTCAGTGCATTCACCAGGGTGGGTAGCAGCGTTTTGTGGCCGGCGGCCAGCGACGATACGCCGATGGCGTGTACATCGTTTTCAATAGCCTGGCGTGCGGCTTCTTCCGGTGTCTGGAAGAGTGGGCCCATGTCGATGTCAAAACCGAGATCGGCGAAGGCCGTTGCCACAACTTTGGCGCCGCGGTCGTGACCATCCTGGCCCAGCTTGGCAATCATGATGCGTGGACGGCGGCCTTGTTCTTGAACGAACTTCTCGATGTCTTGCTTGATCTCTTCCCAGCTTTCCTGACCTTGCACAACGCCTCCGTACACACCAGAAATGGTTTGGTTGTTAGCACGGAAACGGCCGAAGACCTTTTCCAGCGCATCGGATACTTCGCCGACCGTTGCACGTAGGCGGATGGCCTTAACGGTGAGGTCGAGCAAGTTGCCCTGGCCAGATTTGGCAGCTTCTGTCAGCGCATTCAGCGCGGCATCAACCGCTGCGCTATCGCGCGTTGCGCGGATCTTCTGCAGTCGGGCAACCTGGGCTTCACGTACAGCATGGTTATCGATATCGAGAATGTCGATGTCGTCTTCCTTGGCCAGCTTGTATTTGTTCACGCCCACAATGACGTCTTTGCCGGAGTCGATGCGTGCTTGCTTGTCAGCCGCACAGGTTTCTACCTGCATCTTGGCCCAGCCTGATTCCACGGCCTTGGTCATGCCGCCCATGGCTTCGATTTCCTCGATGATGCTCCAGGCCTTATCGGCCATATCCTGGGTGAGCTTTTCCATCATGTAGGAGCCGGCCCACGGATCGATCACGTTGGTGATGTGGGTTTCTTCCTGAATGATCAGCTGGGTGTTGCGGGCGATACGAGCCGAGAATTCGGTTGGCAGCGCAATGGCTTCGTCCAGTGCATTGGTGTGCAGCGACTGGGTGCCGCCGAACACGGCTGCCATGGCTTCGATCGTGGTACGTACCACGTTGTTGTATGGGTCTTGCTCGGTGAGCGACCAGCCCGATGTCTGCGAGTGGGTGCGCAGCATGAGCGACTTGGCGCTCTTCGGATTGAATTCCGACATGATCCGGTGCCAGAGCAGACGCGCTGCACGCATCTTGGCAATCTCCAGATAGAAATTCATGCCCACAGCCCAGAAGAACGACAGGCGGCCAGCAAAGGCATCAACGTCCAGACCCGAAGCGATACCGGTACGGACGTACTCGCGACCATCGGCCAGCGTGAAAGCCAGCTCAATTGCCTGGTTCGCACCGGCTTCCTGGATGTGATAACCCGAAATCGAGATTGAGTTGAACTTCGGCATGTGCTGTGCCGTATAGCCAAAGATGTCCGAAATAATCTTCATCGATGGCGTTGGCGGATAAATATAGGTGTTACGAACCATGAACTCTTTAAGAATGTCGTTCTGGATCGTGCCGGACAGTTTGTCCTGCGATACACCTTGTTCTTCGGCGGCCACGATGTAGCCAGCCAGAATCGGCAGCACGGCGCCGTTCATGGTCATCGAAACAGAAATCTTATCGAGCGGGATCTGATCGAAGAGAATCTTCATGTCTTCGACCGAATCAATCGCTACACCGGCCTTGCCAACGTCACCGACCACGCGGGCATTGTCGGAGTCGTAACCACGGTGCGTGGCCAAGTCAAAGGCAACCGATACGCCCTGGCCGCCGGCGGCGAGCGCCTTGCGGTAGAAAGCGTTCGAGGCTTCAGCGGTGGAGAAACCCGCGTATTGGCGGATCGTCCATGGCTTGACCGCATACATGGTCGGCTGTGGGCCACGCAGGAACGGGGCAAAGCCCGGCAGGGTGTCGGCATACTGCAGACCTTCGACATCTTGCTGTGTATAGAGCGGCTTGACCGTTAGACCTTCCGGCGTGTGCCAGTCCAGGCGGCTCAGATCGCCATCCGGCGACTGTTTGGCGGCTGCCTTTTTCCAGGCTTCAATGGCCTCTGGGGTGGCTTTGTTCGAATGACTCATGGCAAACCTCACGACGGAAATTCTTGACGGTTGCGGTGCAACAAATCGCGCAGACGATCACGCGACCTGTACTTCGCAGGAAGTGCTGCTTTGGGTGAAAGCAGCAAACTGTGGCAGACTGCTGACAGCACACCACATATATAAACCGAATCATACGTTATTCATAATTATGGGCGCAACATCCCCGACTCCCCCAAAAAAGACGCCACGCGGCGCTCGGCAACCCATTGTTTCTTCAGCGCTTTATCAGGAGGTCGCTAACCGCCTGCGCGAGGAGATTTTCGACCACGTATTACAGCCGGGGGATTGGATTGACGAACTGGCACTTGTGGCCCGTTATGGCATCTCCCGGACGCCGTTACGGGAGGCGCTGAAAGTCCTTGCGGTCGAGGGTTTGGTCACGCTAAAACCGCGTCGTGGTTGTTATGTGGCCGAGATTTCCAAAGAGGATGCCGCCGAGATTTACCCTGTTCTGGCCATGCTTGAAGGGCGATGTGCCTATGAAGCGACTCGTAAACTCGATGACGCAGCGGCGAGTCGGCTACAGGCGTGTCACGATGCGCTGGAAGTGGCAGCTGCGGCCAATGAAATTCGTCAATTCTTTGAAGTTAATCAGGAGTTCCACCGGATTGTTCAGGAACAGGCGGGCAATCGCTGGTTGATCCAGATCATTAACGATCTGCGCAAAGTGCTTAAACTGTCGCGGCTCAACTCATTGTCGCGAGTAGGTCGTCTAGATTCGTCGCTTGCCGAACACCGGTTAATTCTGGCGGCGATGCTGGATCGGGACGCCGAAGGCGCGGATGCAGCAATGCGCGCACACCTGCTGGCAGGGCAGCATGCGATTCAGAAACTAATGAATGAGGGCGCCCCCCGCGAACGTAGCAATACCTAGGTGACTCTGAACCTGAGTTCAGTGAGGTCGACGGCGTACCGCATCAGGTTCACCCGCAAGGGGCGATCACAACAGCAGTTTATGTGCCTTCGACCATTGCTATAAGCATTGGTTCAAGCAACGCTGGGCATCACCAACGCCGCAAGGGGCATTGAGAACTAGAACAGCGCGTTCTGGTGCGTTTCGATGGCCGCTTCAGCACGCTGTACGAGTGCCTCAACTTTACGCTGTGCTTCTGTCGTGTCAACAACGGCCACGGCAGGTGCCTGGCCATCACGGGCTTGAATCAGTTCGTGGGCCAGTGTTACGGCCGCCATAATGGCTGCGCGCTCCGCAGAAATCTGGCGACCTTTGCCAGCGACTTCCTGCATCTTGCCGTCAACCAGCGACACGGCCTGCAGTAAAGCCGCCTGCTGTTCAGGTGGGCAGGCTAGACGGTATTCGCGTCCAAAGAGCGTGATGTCCAGGTGATTGGCAGTCGTCATGACAGATTTACCGATTCCGGCAGGCGGGCTACCACCTGCTCGAGCTTTGTACGTGCTGTATTCATTTGTGTCTCAAGTTCATTGCAGCGCGCCTCCGAACTTTCCAGACGGGCACGCAGCTGCACACTTTGCTCACGACTTTGGTCGAGTAGCGCGATGAGTTGAGAGAGCTTTTGATCGAGCAGAGAGAGATTGCTTTCCATGCCGCGAACTATAGGACGCTAAGGCCTTAGGGTCAACTGCATTTGCGTTAAGTGACTGTTTTTCAATGAATTGGGATTTGGTGTTAAAATTCGCATCGATCTTGGGCGAACGCCCCTGATTTTCCGAACGGTGCCTTGTTGCAGTGAGACTGCCTCAAGGTGAAACGGGAAACCGGTGACGCATATCAATGCTATCCCGGTGCTGCCCCCGCAACGGTAAGCGCTAGTCGTACCTCAAAGCCACTGGGTCTTCGGATCTGGGAAGGCGGTACGTTCGGCAGGAGTGTCCTGCCCGGCGCGAGCCCGGAGACCGGCCTTTTGGAAACCAAGCGCTGCGGGTGAGCGGCT
>CAZGHR010000060.1:0-6933 GCA_964525545.1 uncultured Dechloromonas sp. | reverse complement strand
ACAAGGAAAAAGAAGCCGGTCTCGTGGCCGTGCGTACCCGTGGGGGTCAGGATCTGGGGCAAATGCCTGTAACAGAGCTGATCGAGCGTCTTAAAGAAGACGTTGCTGCCTACCGGTAAGCGCGGTTCGTTTTTTTATTGAATTAAGGAGTACTGGTCATAGCTCTTCCGAAGTCGAACCGCCTCAATGAGGAAATCACGACCCCGCAGGTACGCCTGCTGGGACCCGAAGGCGAACAGCTGGGCGTGGTTGCCATTCGTGACGCGCTGGCACAGGCTGAAGAAGCCGAACTGGATCTGGTTGAAATTGCACCGACGGCTTCGCCACCGGTCTGCCGAATCATGGATTACGGCAAGTTCAAGTACCAGGAAGCCAAGCGTCAGCACGAAGCCAAGCTGAAGCAGAAGCAGGTTCAGGTTAAGGAAATCAAGCTGCGACCCGGTACGGACGAAAACGACTACCAGATCAAGATGCGCAACATGGTGCGCTTCCTGGGTGAAGGCGATAAGGTTAAAGTGACTTTACGCTTCCGCGGTCGCGAACTGTCGCATCAGGAATTCGGGATGCGTCAGCTGGAACGCGTCAAGGCGGATCTGGAAGAAATCGGTTCTGTTGAACAGATGCCGAAGATGGAAGGTCGTCAGATGGTGATGGTGATTGCACCGGTCAAAAAGGCCCCTGCAGCTGCCAAACCTAAGGCGAAAGAAGAACAGAAGGAAGCGGCTACGGCATAACGCTGTAGCGGTTTTCAGCAGGATTGATCGGGTTGTGCAAACAGCCGGGTCATTACAAGTGGCATCGGGTTAGCAAGAGTTTCCGCCGGAAACCACCTGGTGACATGACATAAAGGAGCATATACATGCCCAAAATGAAGACGAAGAGCGGCGCAGCTAAGCGTTTCCGCGTTCGTGGCAGCGGCAGCATCAAGCGCGGCCACGCATTCAAGCGCCACATTCTGACCAAGAAGACGACCAAGTCCAAGCGTCAGCTGCGTGGTCCGGAAACCGTTAATGCCTCGGATGTTGCATCGATCCGAGCCATGATGCCCTACGCTTAAGGAGAATAGACTATGCCTCGCGTTAAACGTGGTGTAACGGCGCGCGCTCGCCACCAGAAAGTTTTGAAGCTGGCCAAGGGTTACCGTGGCCGTCGTAAGAATGTATACCGTATTGCCAAGCAAGCGGTGATGAAGGCCGGTCAGTACCAGTACCGTGACCGTCGTCAGCGTAAGCGTCAGTTCCGCACCCTGTGGATTGCACGTATCAACGCCGCTTCGCGCGAATTGGGTCTGACCTACAGCCGTTTCATGAACGGTCTGAAGAAGGCTTCGATCGAAGTTGATCGCAAGGTTCTGGCTGATCTGGCCGTGTTTGACAAGCCGGCATTTGCCCAGCTTGCAAACCAAGCCAAGGCAAGCCTCGGCCTGTAATCGCCAAGCGATCCGAAAAAGGAGGCGTTGCGCCTCCTTTTTTTTCGGATCATCAGTAAAAGTCAGCCATACAAAATCCGCTGGTTTTTACTGATGTTCTGACCGATTTATCAGAGGTGTTTATGTCGTCGCTGAATTCTGAAGCCCTCCTGTCCGAGTTATCGGAAGCGCTGGCCGCCATCAAGGACGGTGATGCCCTGGAAGTGACCAAAGCGCGTTACCTGGGCAAAACGGGTATCGTCACAGAGGCCCTCAAGGGTTTGGTGAGCCTACCGGTTGAAGAACGTAAAGAGGCCGGTGGCCGTATCAACAAGATTAAGGTGCAGGTTGAAGCGGCGATTAATGCGCGGCGAGATGCACTTAAAGAAGAGCAGTTGGCAGCGCGTCTGGCTGAAGAAGCTTTGGATGTAACGCTGTCGGGTCGTGGCATGGATCGCGGTGGCTTGCACCCGGTAACGCGCAGTTTGCAGCGTATTGAAGGGCTGTTTGCCTCGATGGGATTTTCGGTGGCAGAGGGTCCGGAAATTGAAACGGACTATTTCAATTTCACTGCGCTCAATACGCCAGACGACCACCCGGCGCGTTCCATGCACGACACCTTCTATCTGAAAGATGCGCAAGGTAATGTGCAGCAGGATGTGCTGTTGCGTACCCATACCAGCCCGATTCAGGCGCGCTATATGCAGAATCATGTGGCGACTTATGGTGGCAAGGAAGGCATGCCGGAAATCCGGATTATTGCACCGGGTCGCGTGTATCGCGTTGATTCCGATGCCACTCATTCGCCGATGTTCCATCAGGTGGAAGGTCTCTGGGTGGGTGAGCACGTTACCTTCTCAGGCCTCAAGGGCGTGATGATTGATTTTCTGCACCAGTTCTTTGAAACCGATGCGTTGGAAGTGCGCTTCCGTCCGTCTTTCTTTCCGTTTACCGAGCCCTCAGCCGAAATCGATGTGGCCTTCGGTGATGGCCCACTGAAGGGGCGTTGGCTGGAGGTGGCCGGTTGCGGCATGGTGCATCCGAATGTGCTGGCTGAAGCAGGTATCGATCCTGAACGCTACGTCGGCTTCGCCTTCGGCATGGGACCTGATCGTCTGACCATGTTGCGTTATGGCATCAATGATCTGCGCCTCTTCTTTGAAGGCGATGTTCGTTTCCTGAATCAGTTCGCAGCCTGAGTGGCGCGTCGTTCACCGTCGAGTATTAGCGAA
Source organism: uncultured Dechloromonas sp. (assembly GCA_964525545.1). Taxonomy (GTDB): domain Bacteria; phylum Pseudomonadota; class Gammaproteobacteria; order Burkholderiales; family Rhodocyclaceae; genus Fluviibacter. The sequence goes on along the minus strand of CAZGHR010000060.1, from coordinate 4,293 downwards.
AGACCCCAAGCATGAAATTCTCCGAATCCTGGCTGCGCCAATTCGTTAATCCGGATTTATCTTCGGAAGCGTTGGCTGAACTGTTAACCATGGCAGGTCTGGAAGTTGAAGAGCGTGGGCCTGTGGCGCCGCCGTTTAACAATGTGGTGGTGGGCCATGTGCTATCCGTTACCAAGCATCCGGACGCAGATCGTCTGAATGTCTGCGAAGTGGATGCCGGTGAAGGTACGCCACGCCAGATCGTGTGTGGTGCGAGTAATGTTGCCGCTGGACTGAAAGTACCGTGCGCTTTGCCGGGCGCCGTGCTGCCAGGCGACTTCAAGATCAAAGAAGCCAAGGTGCGCGGTGTGCCCTCCGCCGGTATGCTGTGTGCCGCTGTAGAACTAGGCATGGCCAAGGAAAGTGATGGCCTGATGATTCTGGATGCAGAGGCCAAACCGGGGACGTCGCTACGCGAATTGCTGGGCCTGGATGACATTTGTCTTGAGCTGAAGCTGACGCCGAATCGCCCGGATTGTCTGGGGATGCTTGGCCTGGCGCGTGAGGTATCTGCGTTGACCGGGGCGACTGTGACGTTGCCTGTGGTTAAAACAATTGAAGCATCACATCAAGTAACGTTGCCGGTAGCCATTAATGCCGCCGATCTCTGTGGTCGTTTTACGGGTCGCGTGATCAAGGGCGTTAATGCTCAGGCGCAAACGCCTGCATGGATGAAACAGTGTCTTGAACGCTCCGGTTTGCGTTCCATTAGTGCCTTGGTTGATATTTCCAACTACGTGATGCTGGAACTTAATCGTCCGAATCATATTTTTGATCTGGGTACCGTACAAGGTGGGCTTACAGTACGTTGGGCGAATGACCAGGAAAAGCTGACTTTGCTGGGTGGTGAGGAAGTAACACTGGATCACCGTTACGGCGTTATTGCGGATGAGGGTGGCGCCATTAGTCTGGCCGGCATTATGGGCGGCGAGCGCACCGCCTGTACTGAATCAACGAAGGATGTATTTGTTGAAGCGGCTTACTGGCACCCGTCTGCAATCCAGGGGCGTAGCCGCTGGTTAACATTGAGCACGGATGCCGGCCACCGCTTTGAGCGGGGCGTTGATTTTGCCGATACCGTAACCGGCGTGGCGCGTATTACTCAGCTCATTCTGGAAATCTGTGGTGGGGAGGCGGGTCCCGTGGTGGATCAGGTGACTCAGCTGCCAGCGCGACCGGCCGTTAAAGTGCGTTTTGCACGTATTCGTAAGGTCCTGGGTATAGCCCCATCGGATGATGAGATCACGAAGATCTTTAATGGCTTGGGATTTCAGCCAAAGCCAGTTGAAGCCGGGCTTGAAATCGTGCCGCCAAGCTGGCGACATGATTTGTCGATTGAAGAAGACTTGATCGAAGAAGTTGCGCGCGTTATCGGCTACGACCATATTCCTGCCAAACCGCCAATTGGCCCGATGACTATGCGTGGCCAGACCGAGATGTCGCGCCCAGTAGATGCCTTGCGCGGTACGCTGGTGGAACGCGGCTATCAGGAAGTGATCAATCTGGCATTTACGCCAGAAACCTGGGAAACAGATTTTGCAGCGAATGCTGCGCCGGTTGAATTGGCTAACCCTATTGCCAGCCACCTTTCCGTGATGCGTTCGTCGCTGATCGGTGGTTTGATTAACACGTTGATCAATAACCAGCGACGTCGGCAGCCCCGTTTACGGGTATTTGAAAGTGGTCGCGTATTCGAGCGCCAGCAGGCTACAGAAGCCGGCCAGGTTGATGGTTATCGTCAGACGCTGCGCATCGCTGGCCTAGGATGGGGTGGTGCTGCACCGGAACAATGGGCTGTGCCAACACGTGCTGTGGATTTCTATGATGTTAAAGCTGATGTTGAAGCGCTGAGCCCGGCGCAGCCACTGCGTTTTGAGGCGGCTGTCCATCCGGCTTTTCATCCGGGACGTAGTGCCCGTGTATTGCGTGATAACCAGCCGATTGGCTGGATTGGCGAATTGCATCCGCGTTGGGTCCAGAAGTATGAATTGGAGTCGGCACCCGTGCTTTTTGAGCTGGATATTGATGGCCTAACACCGAGCAAAGTATCTGTGTATGAGCCAGTCTCTTCTTTCCAGGCGGTTGTACGTGATCTGGCGGTGCTGGTGGATGCCAAGTTGCCGGCGCAGACGCTGATTGATTTACTCTGGACGAAAGCCCCGGATGTGCTGCGTTCGGTGAACCTTTTTGACCAGTATCAGGGTAAAGGTGTGCCGGAAGGTTCAAAAAGCCTTGCCTTCCGCTTTACGTTGCAGGATACTCAAGCAACCCTTGAAGATCAAAAGGTTGAAGCAGTTATGACCCATTTGCTGGGCCAGCTGACTCAAGCCGGCGCAACGTTGCGAACCTGATATTCAGCTAAAATTACTATTGATAAGCGACCATCGTCGCCTGTCCTTTGTTTTCTCGAAAGTATTGCATCATGACGACACTCACCAAGGCCGAAGTTTCCGACATCCTCTTTGAGAATCTCGGTCTGAACAAGCGCGAATCGAAGGATATGGTAGAGGCCTTCTTCATTGAGATTGCCGACACCCTAAGCGCTGGCCAATGGGTCAAGCTGTCTGGCTTTGGCAACTTCCAGTTGCGTGACAAACCACAGCGTCCTGGTCGTAACCCGAAAACCGGGGAAGAAATTCCCATTACAGCACGCCGTGTGGTGACCTTCCACCCGAGCCAGAAGCTGAAGGATGAAGTCGAGCGCGTTCAGAAAACCGCACGTCACTAATTTAGGCGTCCGCTCTTATGTCTGATTTGTTCAGCCAGTCTGTGGTCGATACGGCGCCTGAAGCACCAAGCTCGGCCCTGCCACCGATTCCTGCCAAGCGTTACTTCACCATTGGTGAAGTCAGTGACCTATGCGGTGTAAAAGCACATGTGCTGCGTTATTGGGAGCAGGAGTTTACACAGCTTAAGCCACTCAAGCGCCGTGGTAATAGACGCTATTACCAACATCACGAAGTGCTGCTGGTACGCCGTATACGTGAGCTTCTCTATGATCAGGGTTATACGATCCATGGTGCACGTAATCAATTAAGCCACCCTGGGCATAATGCTGTGGCACCTTCGGCCAATACTGTTGGCGCGCCAACTGATTTGAGGGCGGTGCTTGGCGAAATTATTGATTTGTTGCGTATCTAATTCTGATTTGTTTGCTGTCTGAAGATTGAGTAAAAAGGCCCCATGTCGTAAAATACCGGGCTTGTCGGCGTGTAGCGCAGCCTGGTAGCGCACTAGTCTGGGGGACTAGGGGTCGCAGGTTCGAATCCTGTCACGCCGACCATTTATTTGTCTATATTAGCTATATTAATTAAACCGGTTTTGCGTATGCAAGCCGGTTTTTTTATTCCTTTAAGTTTCTTGTAATAAAAATAGACTTGATTCCCGTTGATTTGGATATTAATATATTCGTAATCGAGTTATTCTGATTCGAACCAGTTAATTTAAACAAAGCCTATTTTGGAGTTAATTATGGATCTGTCGACACTGAATGTAGAGCAATTAAAAGATTTGCTCAAAAAGATTCCAGCTGAAATCAAGCGCCGTACGGAAGAAGTTTCAAATGCGGCTCGTGAAGCAGCGATTGAAAAACTCAAGGCCATTGCACGTGAGCATGGTTATTCGCTGGAAGAGCTGGCAGGCACCAAGAAGCCACGTAAATCGTCGGGTGGTGCACGTAAGCCGGTAGCGCCGAAGTACGCTAATCCGTCGAACAGCGCAGAAACCTGGACAGGCCGTGGCCGTAAACCGCTGTGGGTGCAAAATGCACTGAACCAGGGTCGTTCGCTGGATAGCCTGCTGATTCGCTAAGGCGGTCTGCAAGTAAAAACGGGGTCGAGTAATCGACCCCGTTTTCTTTTGGGTCTTTGTATGAGAATTACCGAGCCCTTTGAGTTATCCTTACAGCTTAAACGAGGTGCTCATGAATATTCTTCTTTCTAACGACGATGGTTATTTTGCGACTGGATTGGCTGTGCTCCATCAGTCTTTGTCGTCGTTGGGTAAGATCGAAGTTGTTGCCCCCGAGCGGGATAGAAGTGGGGCGAGTAATTCACTGACGCTGGATCGTCCACTGACATTGCGTACAGCGCCTAATGGATTCCGCTTTGTGAATGGCACGCCAACGGATTGCGTGCATCTGGCTGTAACAGGCCTTATCGACACGTTGCCAGATCTGGTTGTCTCGGGCATCAATCATGGCGCCAACATGGGCGACGACACCGTTTATTCGGGTACCGTAGCTGCCGCCACAGA
>CAZGHR010000059.1:0-7376 GCA_964525545.1 uncultured Dechloromonas sp. | reverse complement strand
CCGCACAGCAACCGATCGTCATTAAGTTCAGCCACGTTGTCGCTAACGACACACCTAAGGGCCTCGCTGCTGAATACTTCAAGAAGAAAGCCGAGGAATACACCAAAGGCAAAGTAAAGGTTGAGGTCTACGCCAACAGCACCTTGTATAAAGACAAGGAAGAAATGGAAGCCCTGCAGATGGGCGCTGTACAGATGCTTGCCCCATCGTTGGCCAAGTTCGGTCCGTTGGGTGTTAAAGATTTCGAAATGTTTGATCTACCCTACATTTTCGACAGCTATGATCAACTGCATAAGATCACCCAGGGACCGATTGGCCAATCGATTCTCGCCAAACTGGAACCCAAGGGAATTCGCGGACTGTCATACTGGGACAACGGTTTCAAATCGTTCTCGGCCAATACACCGATCAAGCTGCCCACAGACTTGAAGGGCAAGAAGATGCGTATCCAGTCCTCGAAGGTTCTGGAAGCCCAGATGCGTGCTTTAGGCTCGCTGCCGCAGGTGATCGCGTTCTCTGAGGTGTATCAGGCACTGCAAACTGGGGTGGTTGATGGCACCGAGAATCCACCGTCGAACCTCTATACTCAAAAGATGTTCGAAGTCCAAAAGCACCTTTCTCTTACCGAGCACGGGTATCTGGGATACGCTGTCATCGCCAACAAGAAATTCTGGGATGGCCTGCCACCTGATGTTCGTGAACAGCTAGATAAGGCAATGGTTGATTCAACGGCTTTTGCTAACCGCATCGCGAAGCACCAGAACGATCAGGATCTTGAAAAGGTCAAGAAGTCGGGTAAGACGGCGATCTACAACCTGACACCGGCCGAGCGCGAGGCTTTCAAGAAGGCTCTGCTGCCGGTTCACAAAGAAATGGCGCCGCGCATTGGCCCAGAGCTTCTGCAATCGGTTTATGCTGAATTAGCAGCACCGGCTAAGGCCCCTGCCAAGAAGAAGTAAGGGTTAGCAATTGGGTAATTCAGTCGCCCTTTGGTCTGGGGCGACTGTTATGGAGAAAGTTATGAAATTTCTTGATCGGCTTGAAGAGTGGCTGATAGCCATCCTGATCGGTGGTGCAACATTGCTAATCTTTGTTGCGGTCGTACACCGATATCTCTCCGGACTCAGCATCCCCGTTCTTCAGGACTGGATGTTGAGCATCAACATGAGCTGGGCACAGGAGCTGTGCATCATTATGTTTGTCTGGATGGCGAAATTTGGTGCTGCCTATGGTGTGCGCACTGGTATCCACGTCGGGGTTGACGTTGTCATAAATCGAATGGATGAAGCGATGCACCGTCGGTTTATTTTGTTGGGTCTGTTTGCCGGGGCCTTTTTTACCGGTTGCATTTCTTACCTGGGCGGCCATTTCGTGTGGGAGAACGGCGCACACTACGCGTTTTATCACGCGTTTGGTTTCGATGTTGCCAACGTGCCGGAGGGTCCGACAACGCCGGATCTGGAGTGGCCAACTTGGATGGTGTACTCAGCAATTCCGCTGGGGTCGGGTTTGATGTGTTTCCGCTTCCTGCAAGTTGCCTATAACTACTGGCGCACAGGTGATTTGCCGCATCACGACCATGGCCACGTAGAAGGCATGGAAGACCAGCAGCCACTCATGGGCGATATGTTGGCGCAAGGCGAAGAAGCCGATCGTTTGTATCAAGGCAAATCAGAAGCCGAGTGGAATAAGTCGCACGGCCAGAACGGCCAACATCAAGATAAGCGGGGGGCATAAACATGAATGCCGCAATTATTTTCGGGTTGCTGATCGCGTTGATGCTGACCGGTATGCCCATCTCGATTTCGCTGGGTTTAACGGTATTAACGTTCATCGTTACCATGACCCAGGTCCCTTTAGAATCGGTGGCGCTGAAGTTGTTTACCGGTATCGAAAAGTGGGAAATCATGGCCGTGCCGTTCTTCATTCTGGCAGGTAATTTCCTGACGCATGGGGGTGTGGCGCGAAAGATGATCAATTTCGCCACGTCGCTGGTGGGGCATTTCTACGGTGGCTTGGCGCTTGCGTCCATTCTGGCCTGTGCGATGTTTGCATTGGTGTGTGGTTCAAGCGTGGCAACCGTCGTGGCAATTGGTTCTATCGTGTTGCCAGCCATGGTAGCTAATGGGTACCCCATGCGATTCGGTGCCGGAGTCATCATCACGGCGGGCTCGTTGGGCATTCTCATGCTGCCTTCGATTCCTAAAGTTATTTACGCAATCTCAACCAACACATCGATTGGTGCACTGTTTGTAGCAGGCCTTTTGCCAGGCATTCTGCTTACAGCAATGCTTTGCGGGGTTACCTGGTATCTGGCCAAGAAGAATAATTACCCGCGTCTCGCTAGGGCAACCTGGGCAGAACGTTGGCAGGCATTCCGTAAAAGTGCCTGGGGCCTGTTGCTGGTTGTCATTATCGTCGGGGGTATTTACTCGGGCGCCTTTACGGCAACGGAAGCCGCGGCGATGGCTGCCGTGTACTCCTTTATTGTCGCGGTCTATGTCTACAAGGATCTGACAATCAAGGACGTGCCGAAGGTTCTGCGTGACTCGGCAAATATGTCCGCCATGTTGCTTTATATTATTACCAACGCGGTGCTCTTCTCCTTCGTGCTCGCCAATGAAAACCTGCCAAATCGTCTGGCAGACTGGCTGCTTGCGATGGATCTGGGTCAGACAGGCTTCCTGTTCCTGGTGAACCTGGTGTTGCTGGCGGCGGGTAACTTTATGGAGCCGTCTTCGATCATTCTGATCATGGCGCCGATTTTCTTCCCGGCTGCGGTTCAGCTGGCGATTAACCCGGTGCACTTCGGCATTCTGATCGATGTCAATATGGAAGTTGGCCTCTGTCACCCGCCGGTGGGGTTAAATCTCTACGTTGCCTCCGGTATATCCGGGTTGGGTATCACGGAGCTTACAAAGGCGGTGATGCCATGGCTGTTGACGATGGTCGTGTTCTTGGTGATCGTGACCTACTGGCCTTGGCTAACGTTGGTTTTACCCGAAATGATGGGTATGCTGTAAGCTGACACACGTTAATAAAACCCGGCTTCGGCCGGGTTTTTTACAGGGGTTTATTGATGACAATCGTCTCATTCTTTGTGGCGTTTATATGTGCGGCATTGCTTGTCTATGTGCTGCGGTACAGTGGCCGTTTGCGCTTTTCGCTGGAAGAGGCGGTTCCTGTCTCCGTGGATACGCTACGCCAAGCAGTGGTTAATCTTGAGGCCTGGTCAGATTGGGCTGCATGGCAAGAGCATGATAAAGAGACGCGCCCGGTTTTTGAACGGGATGCCAATGGTGGCATTCGGAGCCTTAGCTGGTCCAGCGACAAAGCTTGCAAGGTAAAAATTGCGCACTTATTCCTCGGTAAATCAGGGGAGATCGTGCAACGTATTGAAGGCCAGGCACCGTTTTCCTACAAAGGCAAACTGGTATGGCGCTTCAAGCCCGAAGCCAATGGCACGATGTTAACGTTGGCGTTTAAGGGCCGCATTGGGTTTGCACAACGTGCGTTTTCAAAAACCGTGCAGAAGATGCTGCAACTCGAATTCAGTTATGCCATCAACAAGATCGTCTGTCATTTGACGCAGGGGGCTAATCAAGCTGGTGCATCCTGTTATGCGGTGGATTATCTGGGCGCCTCGACTGTGGTGGCCCATACGCTGCCGGTCCGTTCGTTCGAGGGCGCCTCAAAAAATATCGCAACAACATTGCAGCCGCTGATCGGGCAGATGAAGTCAGACTTGTCCGCATCAGGCGACTGCGAGGCAGAAGTGTTTTATCTGCAAACAAATCTGAAGACTGGTTTAACAAAGTGCAAGTTCGGCATTGTGGCTGATGATCGTTCGAATGATGAGGTCCAATATCAGACGCAATCCTCGCCTGTCTTTGTTGTTCGATTAACCGGACACCTTCAGGGATTGGAAGTAGCTTGGTATCTAGCGGCACAACACATGCGTGCTCTCGGTTTTCAGCCGGATCAGAGACTACAACCATTTGAGCGTTATCATTACGGTCAGGGTCAAGTGACCCATGTAGATCTGTTTTTTCCGATGAAGTAAGCATTCCCGAATAAGTCTTCGTCATGCCCAAGATAAATTTGGACGCACACCGCATCAAATCGCGATATCTGTTTACGCTGATTATTGCTGTCTGTGTCTTGCTGGGCTACGTGGCATACCATCTGGTCTTTTCCCGGGAAATTGACCGGGAAGCAGATCGCAATCGGCAGTATCTTGAGACATTGAGTCTTTCAGTCAGTGCAACGCTCCAGAAGTACGAAGAGTTGCCGTTAGTGATTGCTCAGGATCGACGTATCAGCAATGCCCTTGAACAGGCCAATAAGTCAGCGGTTTTAGGTGCCGCGAACCGTTATCTTGAAAGAATTAACCAGATTCTCGGTACGGATACGGTGTACACCATGAATGAGCATGGGCTGACACTGGTTTCTAGCAACTGGAATAAACCCGATAGTTTTGTTGGCGACAATTACTCGTTTAGACCTTATTTCATTGACGCAGTTCGCAAGGGTGTCGGTAAGTTCTATGGTGTGGGTATCGCGTCAGGGAAGTCGGGCTATTACATCGCCTATCCGATCAAGTCGGATCAGGATCTTATTGGCGTCATTACGATCAAGATCGGTCTCGCAGACATCCAGAAAGCACTCTCGGAAGCCAAAAATGATCTGGTTGTGATTAATGAAGACGGCATCGTGATTCTTGCGTCCAATCCGGAGAATCGTTACAAAACAACCCGCGCCCTGGACGATGAAGCGCAAGAGCGTATTGCGAGTACCCGGCAGTTTCCTGGTAATACCCTTGTACCGCTCACCTACAAAGAGTCACCCATTCTGATTGATGCCGCCGAGGCGGTCAGTCTGGCTGGAAATAGTCGCTTTATGGTGCAGTCGGTGCCACTAGGCAACCGGGGATGGAAAATTGCGCAGATCAATGACACCCGCGAAGCGCGCAACTACGCGTTAGCGATCGCGTTGGCAGTCGGGTTTGGAACGGGGTTCCTTTTGATCACCGCACAAAATATCTATTTCCGTCGCCGTGAAGGACGGGAAAAGCGTCAGCTTTACGCCAATATCGATGCCAAAATTGCCGAGCGTACGGCCGAGTTAACCGTCAAGATTTCGGAGCTTGAACGTGCGGAAGCGGTGCTCCGGCAGACGCGGGATGAAGCAGTTCAGGCGGGCAAGATGGCCGTGCTGGGGCAAATGGCGGCGGGGGTGACGCATGAGTTGAGCCAGCCACTATCGGCTATTCAGCTATATGCGGGAAATGCCCGCAAGCTTATTGATGCAGGGCGGATGGATGTGGTTACAGAGAACATCGACACCATCAATGAGCTGGTTGCCCGTGCCGGGGGCATCCTGTCCGAACTGAAGACTTTGTATAGAAATGATCCGGCAAGCATTGAGCCCGTGCAGTTATCTACTGTGATACAGAATGCATTGCTCGTCATGAAACCGTTTGTTGATAAAGCGGCCATCAGCATGTCTATTTCAATTGCAGATGAACAGATCCTGGGTTCGAGGGGAAAGCTGGAACAGGTATTTGTGAATCTGCTCTCGAATGCAATCGATGCGCTAACCGGGCAGCCAGACGCTAGAATTGACATTCATTCTGAAAGTGCGGGGCAAGAGGTTATTGTGCACTTCCGCGATAACGGACCGGGGATCAGTGCAGATCAGCTTGATAAGCTTTTCGAGCCTTTCTACACCACCAAACCTGTTGGGCAGGGCTTGGGCTTGGGCCTGGCAATCAGTCGATTTATCATTGACTCGATTGGGGGCAGCATTATTTGCGTTAATCTGCCTGATGGCGTTACAGAGTTTACTTTGCGCCTACGGCGCGCAGGTGATCAAACATGACGATGCATACCGGAGAACTTCCCGCGGTGACAGTTTGCCTCATTGAGGATGATGAGGCGATTCTCCGTGGGTGCTCCCAGGCGCTGATGCTTGAAGGCTTCGAGGTCAGAAGCTTTGCCAGTGCAAACACATTTCTTCATGCCGAGCGCCCGAGCTTCCCGTTTGTGTTGGTCACAGATGTCAACCTACCGGACGAGGATGGATTAAGCGTTATGCGCCGTGTGCTGGCAGAGAACCGGCAGGTGCCGGTGATCGTCATGACTGGGCACGGTGATATCGGCATGGCTGTTGAGTCCATGCGGGAAGGGGCCTTTGATTTTATTGAAAAGCCTTTTAGTCCTGACCGTCTGGTGACAACCGTTCGTAATGCCGTAGACAAGGCGCGTCTGGTGTACCAGGTCGCTGCACTGTCGAAAGAGCAGGCGGTGGATGCTCCGGTCTTTATTGGCAGATCCGAGCGTGTGCGACTGCTCAAACAGCAGGTTGCCACGTTAGCGCCTACCGGCGTGGATATTCTTATCAATGGGGAAACTGGCAGCGGCAAGGAAGTGGTTGCCCAGAGCCTGCATCATGCCAGCTTGCGTACAGGCCCTTTTGTTGCCATTAACTGTGCAGCGCTGCCTGAAAGCATTTTTGAAAGCGAGCTGTTCGGGCATGAAGCGGGCGCATTTACCGGTGCGGTTAAGCGGCGAATCGGCAAGTTTGAATTTGCTAAAAACGGGACGATCTTTCTTGATGAAATCGAATCGATGCCGTTACCGCTACAAGCCAAGTTGTTGCGCACCATACAAGAACGCACCATACAGCGTTTGGGCGCTAATGAATCCATCCCCGTATCCTGTCGGATTATTGCTGCCACTAAAGTAAATCTGAAAACCCTTTCAGATCAAGGCGGGTTCCGTAGCGATCTCTATTTCCGCTTGAATGTCGTCAATCTTTATTTGCCGCCCTTGCGTGAAATTACAGAAGATATTCCTCTGGTGTTCAATTATTACCTCAGTCACTACCGTGAGAAATACGGCGCGCCATCGGTAGAGCCTTCTGCAAATGTGAGGCGCTATCTGGTTTCGCATATGTGGCCAGGTAATATCCGGGAACTCAAAAATTTTGCCGAGCGGGTTGCTATCGGCTTCCCATTTGCCGAAGGGGAGGCCGGGTCCAATGAGGAGCAGCCATTGACGTTGGGTCAGATGCTGGAAAAGGCCGAACGAGGGGCGCTCGTCAATGCGCTAAGACTCGCTAGTGGCAATGTCTCGGATGCTGCAGACATACTAGGCATCCCAGCTAAAACGCTTTATGACAAACTCGCCCGCTTATCGATTCTGGTGACCGATTTCAAAGTGTCTTCCTAGCCAAGTATTCGCTGTACGAGGTTTTCAACTTAGTATTGTCAGCTATAGATTTATTTAGGACAAAAGAGATGCTGCAGAATGTGTCCCCCATGGAAGTCATTGCCACAATCATATTTGCGGTGGCGGTGCTTCATACATTTTCAA
>CAZGHR010000058.1:0-7561 GCA_964525545.1 uncultured Dechloromonas sp. | reverse complement strand
GCAGACGAATACGGCGTTTCTGCCGAGCGGATCCGTCAGATCGAAGCTAAGGCGCTGAAGTCGTTACGCGCTCACCTGGCACCGGCCTAAAATCACGGACGCCGGCTTACAACGCCAGTGGTTTTTTAGCGTTGGGGTGATTGCTCTAAGAGTCCGCAGGCCTGTAGCTTAGCTGCAGGCCTCTTTTTTACACCCGATGCGCATTCTCCGACATAAATACCTTTGGGCACTTCTCTTATCGGTCGCTGTGCATGCCGGCATCGTGGCTTATGTTCGGCTAGATAACCAGGCTCATACCCAGAAAACCGAACCGGAACCACCCAAAGCCCAGGTAGTCTATCTCGAGTTGCCACCGCCAGAGGCTAAGCCCACCAAGACACCAAAGCAGCCAGATCAACCGGCACCCCCGGCAAACATACCTCAACCGCTCATTGAGCCCCTGCCGGCCACCGCCCCCAGCAACACGATCACAGAAAGACCCCCTGCCCGCATGGAAGCGCCCCCGGCGCCCAGCGCCGAAGAGTGGGCGCTGGCTGGCACATACACACTCAAGAACAGCAAACGCTACCGTTACAACTGGGGCCAACAGGTTCGCAGCATGATGGGTACCGCCATCGAAGGTCCTGACCAGGGGGTTGTGAGATTTCGAATTGAGATTGCACCCGACGGCAGCATTGTCAGCGTGCAGACCCTCTGGACAACCTCCGAAACTGCCGAGAAGCTGGCCCGTGAAGCGATCGCAAAAATGCCGCCACTACCGCCAACACCAACCGGCAAGCCGCTGATTTTTGAACAAACGATTTCGTTCCAACCCTTTGCATCCGGTGGCCCACCAACCTATCAGGACGACTGTCTGCCCGACCCGCCGGTATATCGCAATCGCTTTGCCTGGGATGGCAAATCTGCAAAAACCCAAGCAGATGCGCCCAAACGTGAAAAGCCAGACCCGGCGGCACTCGCAGAATGTCTCAAGCAACTACCGCCAGATACCGTGGAATCTGTCAGCGCGCATAATCAGCGACAGTTTGACCAGTGGCGTTCAAAAAACTTAGGGCACTAACCCTTAACTATGACCTGCGAATACGATCGCTCTTACGAGCCCGCTCATAGAACTGATTTGGTTTTGTCTTTACCCAATCCACAAAGCGTGCAACGCGCGAATCGCTTAATAGCGCATCTATTGAATTAAACTTTGTCGCCAATTCATCTTCCGTAAGAAGGGCATGAATTTGTCGGTGACAAATTCGGTGCAGCACTTGGGTCGCTCTCCCCCCCTTAGACTTGGGAACCAAATGATGCGCATCCTTTTCTGAATCAGGAATCTCCCTTTTACAGAGCGGACAAATGGGCAAACGACGCTCCGGTGAAGAAAGATGACTTTCCGTCAGTAATTTTTTACGTATTCTGCCGATCATGAGGCACAGACCTTATGAAGACATATCTATGGCTTCGGCTCTTGTGGCGCATTAAAAGACTGAATATGCACCGAGGGCCAACGAGACACATGCCACAGAGGTCAACCGCATTCGTAAAGGCAAAAACCAGGTGGGCAAACTCATCTGAGATCTCAAAGCCAAATCACGCCAATACTGAACCAGGAATCCCAAGATGAGTATAAGCGCGCTGGTAACTGGTCCAAGGAATACCGTAAACCACGCCATGAGCGCTGGAACGACACTCCAGATATAGCCACTACGCCGCTGAGAATCAGTAAGCTCAGGCGCGATCATGGCAAAGCCCCAATGGATTGCACCAACAAAGCTCAGTATCACTGCCCCATAAGACAAAAGCGCGCTTCGGTAAATTATTTGATGTGCCGGTTCAGTGAGCGATAAACCCGCAAAAAACAAAAAAGGAACGAGACCGCCATAGCCGAGCCAGGCAACACTGTTTGGAAGCCTTTTAGTATTCATAGGATGCGAACCTTTCTATCTTTATAGAAACCCTTCAATTGATTCTTGGCTCTTCTATTTCTGGCATTTCAGGCTTCATTGCCAGCGCCGTTCGAATACGTGGCGGCAGCAATAAATAGGTCAGGACACTGGAACCTGCGCAAATCAACCAGAAAAAGAGGAAGCCGATCGAGTATGTACCACTTGCAGAAAACTTGACCGGCTCACCCATCCAGTACAACTGCTGCGGGTCTGCGACTGCGAAAAATACAAACTCTGCAATCGCAGCAGCAACAAATGAGGGCCAAAGCACCCAGATCATTGATCTCATATTCGTTAATCCTAAAGTTGAGCTGTATCTCTTTGTCTTGAGGCGAGTCGTTCAATGTAGGCGTCTATTCAGCTCATCAATCGCAAGCGCCCATTCCCCATCTCCAATAATCTCTTCCTTAAGGAAAGTTCTTTGCGTGGGGTTCCATATTGGCGCTCTGTATAGAGCCACTTCGTTTGGAAGTGGTCGGTGCTGAGTGATAAAACTATCGATAGACGCCGTGTCGCTATTGAGGCCAAGTTGTGCAAAAAGATCTTCAAGATTGTGATGAACATGTTTCATGACAAACTCCTTAGAACATTGCCCGGGCACATACCCTAGTAGAATACTAGGACTTGTTGTAGCATTTGTCTAGGACATTTGCTCGTATTCTTTCTAAGGATGACCACAAAGTGCATATAACCTATGCCCGCTTTAATTTCCTCAGGGCAATCATTTTCGGAACGCTTTCGCTACTGCCTGTGATTACTATGGCCACAGAAACCCCCAAATACACAGTGATCTCTCAAGATGGCGACTTTGAAATTCGTCAGTACAAACCACGAATCATCGCTGAAGTAACTGTGACAGGTGATCTTGATACCGCTTCCGGTGAAGGATTCCGAACGCTCGCTGGCTTCATATTTGGTAATAACCATCCGGCCAACCAAACTGAAGTAACCGTATCCGCCGAGTCGACCCAGAAAATCGCAATGACAGCGCCCGTAACAATTGAACCAGCAAAACTGGAAACAACCTTCACCCAATCAAGGCAATGGCGTGTGGAATTTACGATGCCCAGTCAGTACACGCTGAATACGCTACCGATACCAAATAATTCAGCAATAAAGATCAAAGAAGTTCCCAGTAAGACCTATGCCGTAGTCCGCTACTCTGGATTAAACACTGAACGTCGAATTAACGAAGAAGCTCAACGACTATTTGCGTGGATAGATAGCCACAATCTAGTTGCAACAGGCACCCCTGAACTCGCCAGATACAACCCACCCTGGACTTTACCTATGTTCCGTAGGAACGAGATTCTGATTGCAACCAGCAACCAAGATTAAGCATATCAAGAGCGCAAACAAAAGGCTGCCCCTTGGGCAGCCTTTTGTTTGGTTGATAAACGTAGTCAGTAGCGAGCATCCTTTGGTTTTTCACCGTTCGGCCAATCCTTGTGCTTATCGGCGAAATCCGGGCGATTAATGTGTGAGAAATACTCTGCCACATCAACGGCATCCTGATCGCTAAGACCGCCATGCCCCATCGGGAATCGGGTGTTATGACCGATCGGCATGTTCTGCTTGATGAAAGCGGCAGCCGTATAAGTACGAGCCATGCCAGCACCTATATTGAAGGAGCTGTCACCCCACACGGCTGGGAACACATAACTACCGTCATCAGCTTTAACGCCCTGACCATCCTTGCCGTGGCAGACCGCACACTGGGCTTCGTAGATCTTTTTGCCGTTTGTTGTGTTTGGTTTTAGATCTGTGTCAATTTTGCCAATGCCGCGGCCGGGAATCTTCTCATCTTTCTTATAACCGTTATTCATCCAGGTCATGTAGGCAACCATCGCCTGCATTTCTTTGGTGTTCTTAGGTACAGGTTTGCCGTTCATCGAGCGTTTGAAGCAACCATTGATACGCTCCTGGATATCGATCTCGCGGCCGGCGCGAGCAGCATAGCGCGGGAACTGCGCGGCTACACCTACAAATGGTGAGGCCATGGCGACAGTACCGCCATTTAAATGACAGCTGCTGCAATTAAGACCATTACCAACGTTCTCTGGAAGCAGCGCTTTGGTTTCTGTCATCAGGCGCATACCGTAAACGAGCTGCTCCGGGTTGGAAGACTCAAGCATGGTTGCAAATCGCGGCGTGCTGAACTTCGTAGTCGCTGGTTTGGCAAGATCGATCTGGTCGCGAACCTTTTTTACCTGAGAGGCATTAACTGGACTTGCCTGATTGCCCCAGCTCGTCCGCATAAAGGTAATGATGTCCGCGAGCTCGTCATCGGTCAGCGTGCCGAATTCAGGCATACCAACGACACGAGGCTGGCCCTTGGTAGCAGCTGATTTCCAACCGCTTAGTGTTACGTGAATGGCCGAAGTCGGGTCATCCGACAGAATAGATCGATTGCCTGCAAGTGGTGGAAACAGCCCTGAAATACCTTTCCCATCGCGACGATGGCAAGTGGCACAGAACTGATCATAGCCAAGCCCCCCAGCGGTTTTGTATAGCTTGTCGCCGACCGGTTGAGGAACAGCAGTTTTTATTGCTTCAGCTTTGGAGCCTGGCGCTGGTTTGAGCGACTTGAGGTAGATGGCGATTGCCTGCAAATCGTCATCGCTGAAATGCTGCGTACTCAGGCCGATGACTTCAGTCATGGTGCCAAAGGCGGTTGAGTGGTCATTACGTCCGGTCTTAAGGAATTCGATGATGGCTGGTTCCGTCCAGATCCCACGTAGGTTAACGGCATGCCATGCATCAACCGTAGAACCAGCGAGGAACAAATTACCCTCCTTGCCGGCCTGACTCATTGTCTTTTCCTGAAAGGCAATCCCGCGAGGCGTATGGCAGGAACCGCAATGCCCCAAGCCCTGCACGATGTAGGCACCACGATTCCACTGTGCCGACTGTTGGTTGTCTTCAACGAAAGTACCGTCATTGAGGAATAATTTATTCCACAGGCTCAGCGCCCAGCGCATACTGAATGGCCATTTCATTTCATTGGCCTTATTAGGCTGCTCAACGGCTTCAACGCCCTGCATCATGTATGCGTAAAGCGCCTGCATGTCGCTTTGCGTCATTTTTGAATACGAAGGATAAGGCATGGCGGGATAGAGATTGTGTCCGTCAGCGGCAACACCCTTGCGCATGGCTTTGTCGAATTGTTCGAAGCTATAGTTACCGATACCCGTCTTTTTATCAGGCGTGATGTTTGTGGAATATAGCGTGCCAAATGGCGTTTTAAGAGGAAGACCGCCGGCCATTGGTTTGCCATTGTGTGCAGTATGACAAGCGACACAGTCACCTAGGCGCGCCAGATATTCACCTTGCTTCACAAGATCCGTTTGCGGGGCAGCCGTGGCTAACGTGGAAAAGCTAAGCAGCGCCACGACTAATGTGATGATCCGGTGTTTCATGAAGAGCCTCTATATAACGATTTGCGGCAGTATAGTATGTGATTTTGTATTTTGATCGTGGGCCTTTTAATTACAAACCCTTATTCCACCAAAGATTGATCTGCATCAAACGGCTGTAAGCCACTTTCATTATGAGTAAAGCAATTCCATGAAAAGCGCTTGCGATCAGGTAATGGCTGCCTGCGTTCGATAGCAGGCGGATTCGATGAGCGTCTGAATGCAGCTTGATGCTAGTTTTTGAAGGGTCAGTTCTATACCTAGGTCTCAAAACATACGGAACCATCACTAAAACTTGTGATTAGGAGAAGTGAACAACGTCAGCTTCGAACCGAAAGCTATCCTTAACTAACTAAGCGTCCCCACAACCATCTGATGATTCACGGGGACCCACCCCATTTCACACTGGTTTTTGAGATAATGTCTCGATTAAATTCAGTAGTGTTGCGCAATTGTGTTTTTTGAGCATTTTTTCGGGAAAACGCTCGGAAAAATATATTATTAATCAAATAGTTAGGTGAAAAATTTGGCGGGGCATAGTAAATGGCCTTTTTTACGAAAAAATCCATTTCCCGCGCCAAAAGCAAATTCGGCTAACGCATTGTTTTTATTGACACAAAATCCAACTCGCCCTTGAAAATTCATCACGCGAGATCAGCGGAGATCAGGAAGCAGTGTGTTTCTAGTGTGTTTCTGCAATCCACACTCTTCCCTAGAATTTGCTCATAAAAATTAGACCAAATGGGGCTGAGCACGCCTCTTGGATGTAAGCGAAAAGCTATTGTTCTGGGCACCGCACAAGTCTCTTATCGACCCAAAGCGGAGACAAAAAAAACCCGCTAAGGAAATGCCCCCAGCGGGTTTCTTTTGTAGCAGATTACAAAAATTACATGCCTACTGGCAGGTAGATATTGCTTAGCTTGTAACCATCTTTGCCGCATCCTTCGACATCGGTAATGACGACATCGCGAGCTTCTTCTTTGATGGTGAATTTACAGGTCTTAGAAGCATACTTGTACACGCCAGGGCTAACTGGGGTTGCATTGCCAGCAAAGGAAGTACAAGCGTTCTTATCCTTTAAGTTACATTTGCCACCAACCAAGATTTCGCCTTGGTAGACGGTGAAACTCTTTTTCTTGGAATAATCACCATCGCCAAATGTAATGCCATTTTTTTGGTCAGCACTTACAAACCAACCACTTGGGGTGTCGGCAATAATGCCCGCTTGAGCTGTTGCGGCTAAAGTCATTAGTGCGAGCGCGATAACTTTTTTCATATCTTTTCCTTGAGTTGAAGTCTGCTTGAGATGGCATTTGTTGAAATCATAGCAACCAAACGGCAATCTAACATGAGCAAACAACAAGAGGCGCCTAAGCGCCTCCTGGCCCTTTAAGAAAGCAGCTTAATTGCTTGTCGCTGATTTCTTACCTGCTTGATAACCAGCGTTGTATTCACGTTGCTTTGACTTTTCATACTGGTCGTATACATATCCGCCAGCAGCACCAACAACGGCACCACCCAGCGCCCCCCAAATCGGATTAGCGCCAGCAATGGCGACAATACCTGCACCGGCAGCGGCTCCAATGGCACCCCCGGACAGCGTGCGCTGCTGGGTATCGCTCATGCCTGAGCATCCACTCAGTGCCAGTGCAGCAATCGGCACCACGAGTAAGGTTCTTTTCATGACGGGATCTCGATCAATTAGTTATTTAGCTGCTTTGCCGCAAGGGAAGCGATTACCGAGGAATCGCAACATGCTGTCGGCAGCTGGATCATTGTTGTATTTTGGATTGGCTTTTACCCAGTTGACGTATTCCTGAATGACTTCTTTACGCGAAGGCGCTGGTTGCTTTACGCAAATAAACTTTGGCGACTTGCGATGATGGCTATAAACGAGATAGGTGTCGTAAACGGCCTGACCATATATCTCACAGGTAGAGAATGTGCCAGTTTCGCCTGAACAGTAACCAACGATTTCAGCTGTGCTCATGGCTTGTTCGGCCTGGGCACCAGTTGTAAAGCCCAATGAAAGGGCGGTAATCGAAGCAGCGAGGATAATTTTTTTCATGTTGTAGTCCTAATAGATAAGGTGTGTTCAATATTAAATTTGGGTTTTAGCGTCTACCGCCACCACCTGAATGGCCACCGCCACCTCCGAAATGGCTACCGCCGCCACCAGATCTACCGCCGCCACCGAAATGGCTACCACCC
>CAZGHR010000057.1:0-7601 GCA_964525545.1 uncultured Dechloromonas sp. | reverse complement strand
TTGCGCTGGATGCGATTTATCCGCAGTATGGTTTTGCCAAACACATGGGTTATCCCACGCCTGTGCATCTAGCAGCACTTAAAGAGCACGGCCCGTTATCAGCGCATCGCCAAAGCTTTGGCCCCGTTGCGCAATGTGCGTTACCGGGTGTGCGCTGATGGAAGTAATCAGCTCTCGCCAGAACGCACTCGTCAAGCAGATTAAAAAGCTGATTGATAGTAAAAGGGCGCGCAGTGAGCAAGCTCAGGTTGTTGCCGAAGGTACGCATCTGCTGGATATACAGCTGACTGCCGGAATTCGACCTGAGCTAATTGTTGTTGCCCAACGCTGTATCAATAGCGCCGAGATTAGCGCTTTGCTCGAGCGGGTGCCTTTTAGTCGGCAGGTGGTGTTGGCTGATGCCATTTTCGATCAGATCGCGCCTGCGGATGCGCCGAGTGGCTTGCTCACCATCAGTCCCGCAGTGAGCAATGAACACGGGCCGCTTTCAACGGTTGATACGCTGGTTCTGGATCGTATTCAGGATCCGGGTAATGTGGGCAGCCTGATTCGAACCGCCGTTGCGGCTGGAGTGAGGCAAATCCTGCTATCGGGCGGCTGTGCCGATCCCTGGTCGCCGCGCTGTTTACGGGCAGGCCAGGGCGCGCAATGGCTAGCGAAGCTCTATCCGGAAGTGATGCTTGAAGATTTTGTAGGTGGGTTTAAGGGCTCGATTGCCGCTACCGTGCTTGAGGGCGGTACGAATCTCTATGGCCATAATCTTAAACAGACTACGGCATGGCTATTCGGTAACGAGGGGCAGGGTGTGAAACCCGAGCTGATTGAAATGGCCACTCATCGTATAACGATTCCCATGCCGGGTGGCATGGAGTCGCTGAATGTGAATGCTGCAGCGGCCGTGTGCCTTTTCGAGCAGGTGCGTCAGCGACTCTAAAGCCTTCTAGAAGGCAGTCTTGCTGTCCAGGCGTATTTCCTGGAGTACCGTTGTCGAAATTTCCTCAATGCTCTTGGTTGAGGAGTCCAGCCAGTGGATGCCCTCGCGGCGCATCATCTTTTCAGCATCAGATACCTCCGCACGGCAGTTGGCGAGTGAGGCGTATTTGCTATTGGGACGGCGCTCTTCGCGAATTTTAGCCAGGCGTTCCGGCTGAATGGTTAAACCAAACAGTTTTGATTTGTGGTCTTTAAGTTTGCCCGGGAGGACGCCACGTTCGAAGTCTTCCGGAATCAGCGGAAAGTTGGCTGCTTTAACACCATACTGCATAGCCAGATAAAGCGATGTCGGCGTTTTGCCACAGCGTGACACGCCCACCAGAATGACATCGGCTTCATTCAGATCCCGATCGGTAATACCGTCATCATGCGCGAGGGTGTAGTTGATGGCCTCGATCCGGTTTTTGTAATCAGAACTGTCTGTACGGCCATGCGTTCTGCCGACCGTGTGATTCGATTTGATATTGATTTCAGCTTCAATCGGCGCCAGAAAGGTTTTAAAGAAATTCAGGCACAACGCAGGCGCAGCTTCTAGCAGTGATGAAATTTCCGAATCCACGAGCGTGGTAAACACAATCGGGCAAAAGCTGTCTCGTTCGGCAACTGCCTCGATCCGTTGCACAGCCTCAAGGGCTTTCTCACGGGTATTGATGAAGGGTAGGCGGTGTTGAACCCACTCCACACCTTCAAACTGGCTCAGTAGGCTATGCCCCAGAGATTCGGCGGTAATGCCTGTGCCGTCGGATACGAAAAATACGGTGCGTTTATTCATGATGAGTGCATTGTATATAATCCGAATGCATCCGTGTGGTAAATTGGTAATACCAAATAAACGAAAGAATTTGAAAATATTTCATTGTATCTACAGGGTTTTTCAATTAAACCTGTGATAAATTTGCCCGTATTGATCAATAACCCAATATTGGTATTACCAATTATCGACTGTTCGACATGGCTCAGGACTTAAAGACTGCACATCGGTTGTCTGACACAGTAGCGCGTCAGCTAGAGCAGCGCATTCTTGAAGGCGCGCTCAAAGCGGGTGATCGCTTACCGGCAGAGCGTGAGCTCTCGCTGGAGCTGGGTGTGTCTCGTCCCTGCCTGCGTGAAGCTATCCAGAAGCTCGCTTCCCGTGGGCTGCTCTTTAGTCGTCAGGGTGGCGGTACCTTTGTTGCCGATCAATTGAATGATGCACTGGCGGACCCCTGGGCGCAGATGCTGTCGTCTCATCCCGCGCTCAATGATGATCTTTTGGAATTCAGAGCGGTGTTAGAGCGTCAGTGTGCCGTTTGGGCCGCCCTAAGAGCAACGCCTGCAGATGTACAACGACTTGATCAGTGCTTGAAAGCGGCTGAAGCGGCAGTATCAACGCTCAATGCCGAAGCCGTGACCGAAGCCGATCTCGCATTTCATCAGGCCCTTGCCGAAGCGGGGCATAACGCCTTTACGGCGCACCTTATGTCGATGGTGCAAAAGCTTCTGCAGAGGGACATTCTGTTCAATCTCGGCGAGCTGATTAGTGTGCCGGTGGCGAGTCGCATGTTGGTCGATCAATGGACCGCGATTGTTGACGCTGTCCGTCATCAGAATACAGAGGCTGCTAGCCAGGCTGCAGCCACACACTCCGGGTTTTTCCGCGAAACTCTGAATCAGGCACAACGGGCGCAGGCGCGTCGCGAAACCGCCGAACGACGTTTAGCAGCTTCTTGATTTCTTATTGCACTTCAACCTTAAAGGACCGTTCATGAACGCCTCTGTGATTAACTTCAAAGAACTCCGCATGTCCGATGTGGATCAAGTGGGTGGTAAAAACGCATCGCTGGGTGAAATGATTAGCCAGCTTTCGTCAGCCGGTGTTCGTGTGCCGGGCGGCTTTGCGACAACAGCAGACGCCTACCGCGTTTTTCTGGCACACAATGGCCTGGCAGAACGTATTAACGCCACCCTGGATGCTCTGGATGTTGATGATGTTGATGCACTGCTCAAGGCAGGCGCCGAGATTCGTCGCTGGGTGGTTGAAACACCGTTTCCACCGCAACTCGAAAAAGAAATTGCAGTTCACTATGCCGCATTGATCGCCGAAAGTGGTCCTGAAGCATCTTTTGCCGTGCGTTCGTCTGCGACGGCTGAAGATCTACCCGATGCATCCTTTGCCGGCCAACAGGAATCGTTCCTGAATATTGTCGGTCTGGACAACATTCTGCATGCCATCAAGGAAGTGTTCGCATCCCTCTATAACGATCGTGCGATTTCCTATCGCGTTCATAAAGGCTTCGCTCACGCGGATGTCGCACTCTCTGCAGGTATTCAACGCATGGTGCGCTCTGATAAGGGTGCAGCGGGTGTGATGTTTACCCTCGATACCGAATCCGGTTTCCGTGATGCCATTTTTGTGACGGCTTCTTATGGCCTGGGCGAAACAGTGGTGCAGGGCGCGGTTAACCCTGATGAGTTTTACGTCCATAAACCGATGCTGCGCGAAGGTCGTCCGGCAGTGATTCGCCGTAATCTCGGTTCAAAACTGATCAAGATGATTTTCTCGACAGACCATCAGGCCGGTAAATCAACGCATACCGTTGATGTATCTGAGGCTGAACGTAACCAGTTCTCGATCCGTGAAGAAGAAGTGCTGGAACTGGCACGTTTTGCAGACATCATCGAAAAACATTATCAGCGCCCGATGGACATTGAGTGGGGTCGTGATGGTGTTGATGGTCGTCTATACATTCTTCAGGCGCGTCCGGAAACCGTTAAGTCGCAAGAGTCGAAAGACAAGGTCGAAAAATTTGCGCTGAAGTCTTACGGCAAAGTGCTGGCATCTGGCCGTGCCATTGGTCAGAAAATTGGCGTGGGTCCAGTGCGTGTTGTGAACGATCCATCGCAAATGAATACCGTTAAGGCAGGCGATGTGCTCGTCGCCGACATGACCGATCCTAACTGGGAACCGGTGATGAAGCGTGCGTCGGCAATCGTCACCAACCGCGGTGGACGCACCTGTCACGCAGCAATTATTGCGCGTGAGCTGGGCATTCCGGCCATTGTGGGTTGTGGCGATGCGACAGAAACACTTACCGAAGGTGAAATCGTTACCGTGTCCTGTGCCGAAGGGGATACGGGGCACGTTTACCGTGGTGCACAGGAATATGAAATCACCACGCGTGATCTGGGTGAGCTGCCAGAGATTCCTGTAAAGATCATGATGAACGTGGGTAACCCGGAGCTGGCCTTCGACTTTGCGCAGTTGCCGAATGAAGGCGTTGGTCTGGCCCGTGTCGAGTTCATTATCAACAACATTATTGGTGTGCACCCGAAAGCGATTCTGGAAATCGATCGTTTGCCTGCCAGCAAGCGTGAAGAAATCCAGCGTCGTGCTCGTGGCTATGCTGATCCGGTCAGCTTTTTCACCGACAAGCTGGTCGAAGGCGTTGCAACCATTGCGGCTGCATTCTGGCCGAAGCCGGTGATCGTCCGTCTGTCTGACTTCAAGTCCAACGAATACCGCAAGCTGCTCGGTGGCGATCTCTATGAGCCGGAAGAAGAAAACCCGATGCTGGGCTTCCGTGGTGCATCACGTTACATCGCCCAAACCTTCCAGGACTGCTTTGCCATGGAATGTAAGGCCATGCGTACGGTTCGTGAAGTGATGGGTTACACCAACGTGCAACTGATGGTGCCTTTCGTGCGTACGCTGGGCGAAGCAGAGCAGGTTGAAAAGCTGTTGGCCGGCCATGGCCTGCGTCGTGGCGAGCATGATCTGAAGCTCATCATGATGTGCGAAATTCCATCCAATGCCTTACTGGCTGATCAATTCCTGCAGTACTTCGATGGTATGTCGATTGGTTCAAACGATCTGACACAGCTCACCCTGGGCCTGGATCGTGACTCCGGTCTGGTTGCATCGCTCTTCGATGAGCGCGATCCGGCTGTGAAGATGCTGCTGGAGCGCGCCATCGAAGCCTGCAACAAGGCCGGCAAGTACATTGGTATCTGTGGTCAGGGTCCGTCAGATCATCCTGATCTGGCCGAATGGCTCACCGAGAAGGGCATTACGAGTCTGTCGCTTAACCCGGATACCGTGGTTGATACCTGGCAGCAGATCGCCAAACGGGCTTGAATCAACTGCGTCAATCCAATGCGTTGTTGCACGGTGCTCGCTCAATCGCCTATCCAGACGATATGTCTCAATCGCTGCGCGCCGTGCGCCTCGCCTTGAACTGACTCGTATGATTCAACAATGGGGTATCCGCAAGGATGCCCTTTTTTATGCCCGATGATGAAAACGGGGTAGGGTAATTTTCCAGCGGATCGCGATCATCCGCACAGTAATGCCTACGAAAATGGCAATCCAGGCTGCCAGCGTGGTATTGACATGCAGTGCGTCTAAAGCAATGAGTGTCATGCCGCCAATCCAGGCTGCGGTGGCATAGAGTTCACTCGTAAATACGAGGGGGACTTCATTAATCATCACATCCCGCAGCAGACCACCAAGTACGGCCGTTAATACGCCGAGCAAACTGGCGGTGAGCCAGGGCATATTCCAGTCCAGCGCTACCTGTGTGCCAACAATGGCAAAGAGTGCCATGCCGATGGCATCTGGGATCAGAAAGAGTTTTTCTGGCAGGTGTCTGACGCGGGTAATAAAAAACGTGAGCAATGCCGCAACCACAGAAATCTGTAGATAGCTTTCATCAGCAAGCCAGAACACCTTGCGCCCGAGGAGTAGGTCACGAACGGTGCCGCCTGCCAGAGCCGTTGCCAGACCAGCCATCAGGGCACCGAATAGATCAACGCCTTTGTCTCGGGCAACCAGAACCCCGGTAACCGCACAGACTACTGAGGCTGCCAGGCCAAGTCCGTAAATCAGCACATCGTTTGCCTGGATGATTTGTTCAGAAATAACCATGGTGCTGAATCCTCGGGTTAGCGAACTTGCGTTTTCAACAAGCGACCTTGTTCGCGCTTCCAGTCTTTCTCTTTTTCAGTATCGCGCTTGTCGTGCAGCTTTTTACCTTTGGCCAGGCCGATCTGCGCTTTGATGCGCCCCTTGTTGTAATGCAGGTCAATCGGCACGAGTGCATAACCGGCACGTTCTACTTTACCGATGAGCGTATCAATTTCGCGGCGATTCAGCAGCAGTTTGCGTGTGCGTGTGGCGTCCGGGCGCACATGTGTTGATGCGGAGATCAAGGGCGTAATGTGCATCCCGATGATAAACAGCTCGCCATTTAAAACAACGACATACGCCTCTTTAATCTGGATGCGTCCAGCGCGTATGGCTTTGCATTCCCAACCTTCCAGGCAGAGTCCGGCCTCGAACTGTTCTTCGATAAAGTACTCGTGAAAGGCCTTCTTGTTGGAAACAATGCTCATTGGTGCAGGTATTCGCTAAAATACGGCATTCTACAACCCTTCATGAAATCATCGCGTATCCATGGCGCTCGTCGAGAAAACCGTACTGATCGAGAATTCCGCCGCCCAGATGTATGCCCTGGTCGATGACGTGGAGAGTTACACCCAGTTTCTGCCCTGGTGTGCCAAAGCCGAACTCAAATACCGTGATGATCACAAAACGGTGGCAACGCTGCACATTGATTTTCTGAGCGTGAAATCACACTTCACCACCGAGAATACCAAGGTCTATCCTACAGAGATGACCATGAAACTGATCGATGGCCCATTCCGGCGATTTGATGGTCAGTGGACATTCAAACCACTCTCTGAAAACGCTTGTAAGATCGAATTCCGGTTGAGCTATGAATTTTCCAGTAAGCTATTCGAAAAAATCATTGGTCCGGTCTTCAGTCGGATCGCCAATACCTTCATAGAGGCCTTCGTACAGAGGGCGGCACAGGTTTATAAAGCACCATGAAAATCGAAGTCTGTTACGCCCTGGCGGATCGTCAGGAACTCGTTACGCTGGATCTTCCGGAAGGGTCAACAGCCCTGCAAGCGGTCGAGGCCTCGGGTTTGCTACAGAAATACCCTGAAATCGAGCCGGGTGGCCTGAACAAACTGGGCGTTTTCGCCAAACTCGTTAAAGCGGATGCGGTGCTTCGCGATCGGGATCGCGTTGAAATTTATCGTCCACTCATTGCTGACCCGAAAGAAGTGCGCCGTCAGAAAGCCGCCGAGGGTAAGGTCATGAAGCGGGGCGCCGCAGAATTGAATACCGCCGAATAGGGTTCACTTCTCGCAAAGCGCCTGTAGGCGCTCTAGCGTGGCCAGATTCTGTCGCATGGTCACCAATCCGGAATCCGGAATCAGTAGTTTGCCGCTGGCCTTGTCCTTTTCCGTCTGTTCCAGGGTTGTTTTGGTCTCGATATAACGTTTGCTGATACCTCGGCATGTGGCAGCCTCTTCGGCCGTTTGCTTTGATCGCAAAGGTTTTGGTTCAGGCGCCAGCTCCCTTTGCTCATGCTTTTTCATGGTTGGCGCTGGGGCTGGCAGAGTCATCAGCTGATCCAGTTCCAGGGGCTGGACGCCCGGTGGCAAAGGCTGATCAGAGATCAGGAGCGAGCCATCATTGAGCCGTCCAGCCTGGATTTGAGCCTGAACGGCGCATGGTATGAGGCTCAGGGTCAAAACCCAGAGGCTTAGATGAATTTTGG